>CAITZN010000077.1 GCA_903896915.1 uncultured bacterium | reverse complement strand
TGTCAGTCCAAAGGCGGCCCATCGCGAACCAGATGCGATATCTGGAAGATATTTTTGTTTTTGTTCTTCAGTACCGGAAATCAAAACGGGAAAAATACCAAGCGCACTCGCGGCAAAACTAGTAGCTACACCGACACAGCCTCGAGCCAGTTCTTCCATGGCGAGAACTATTTCATAACAACCGCCGCCGAATCCACCGTATTCTTCTGGAACAAAAATGCTAAACAAATCAGCCTTGGCTATGTCTTTCAGAATTTCCCTAGGAAATTGATTTTTCTCATCAAGCTCTGCCCTTGCCGGAATAATTTTCTCATTGGTAATCTCCCGGGCGGTATCGATGATCATCTGTTGTTGTTCTGTAAAAAAATAATCCACAAATACTCTCCTTAGTATCTTACCAACGCATGAGGAGCGAACCCCAGGTGAGGCCACCGCCAAAGGTACACAACAATACAATTTCTCCACGTACCAAACGACCCTGTTTGTTTGCTTCATCCAAGGCTATAGGAATACTGGCTGCAGAGGTATTACCATATTTACTGAGGTTGACGAAAACCTTTTCTTCAGGCACCTTCAATCGCTCTCTCAGATTATTTAATATGCGAATATTAGCCTGATGAGGGATCATAATCCCTATATCTTCAATGTTGACGCCATGTTTATCGAGTAAGCCTGTAACTGCATCCTCCATCAAACGAACGGCGTATTTGAAAATATCTCCACCATTCATCTGGATGAAGGCACCTTGCCAACTTTCCTGTTGCAGATCGGGATTGAGACTTTTCGGACTATCCATGAACAATAAATTCCACAACCGACCGTCAGAATGAAGACTACTGCCAAAAACACCCCGACCATCATCAGAACCGCCAAGAACGACTGCACCCGCACCATCACCAAAAATTACGCAGGTGTTTCTATCATCCCAGTTAACACGGGTTGAGAGTGTTTCCGAGCCGATCAACAGAATCTTCATATCCGGACGATTCTGGATGTAATTACTTGCTAGATCTAGCCCGTAAGTAAAGCCAGCACAAGCGGCATTGATATCATAAGCAAATGCGTTAACCGCACCCAATTCTGCCTGAACGAAACAAGCGGTGGACGGCATGAGCATATGTGGAGAAACTGTGGCCACAATGATCAGGTCCAGTTCTTCAGGTTCAATGCCTGCATTGTTTAAAGCACGCTTGGCCGCCGTTGTCGCCAATTGGTAATTATATTCGTTCTCGCCGGCAATTTGCCGATTACTGATTCCCGTCCGTGAAATAATCCACTCATCAGAAGTATCGACCATCTGCTCAAGATCGGCATTGGTGAGCGTTCGTTCCGGAAGACAGGAACCGGTTCCAAGGACAACTGCTTTATTCATGAAAAAAACCTATTATCAGGCTGCATATTCGCCCAAGGCCTGAATTATTGCATCATTGACTCGATTGTGTACCATGTTTGAAGCAACCTCAATGGCATTGCGAATAGCAATGGAATTGGAAGCCCCGTGGCAAATAATCCCAGTCCCATTAATACCAAGCAGTGGCGCCCCACCGTACTCGGCGTAATCAACCTGTTTCTTGAAGCCATTAACGGCCTGACGAATAAGGAGATACCCAAGTTTGGCGCGCCATGTTTTCATGATTTCTCGTTTCAACATCTGCATGGCAGCATCGGCAAGACCCTCGCTTATTTTCAAAGCTATATTGCCGACGAATCCATCACAAACGATGACATCGACATCACCTCTATAGACGTCACGGCCCTCGACATTACCTATAAAATTAAGCGGACTCTGCTTTAACAGTTCATACGTGTCCTTGACCAAAGCATTACCTTTACCTATCTCTTCACCAATACTGAGCAGGCCGATACGAGGATGGTCGAGATTGAGGAGCAATCGAGAGCAAGACGAGGCCATCACCGCGAACTGATAGAGATGTTGAGGCCGGCAATCTACATTGGCACCGATATCCATAAGCATGACAGGTTTTTTCAAAGTTGGAAAAAAACTAGCAATGCCAGGCCGTGAAATTCCCGATAAACGTCCTAATTTTCTCACAGCCGCAGCCATCGTCGCACCGGAATTCCCTGCAGAAACAACTGCATCCGCAAGATTTTTCTTAACCAGATCAAAGCCGACCATGATGGTTGCTTCTTTCTTTTTGCGTACAGCTTCCACCGGAGAATCATCCATTGTGATAACTTCAGATGCATGGTGCACGGAAATTCGTCCCAAAGCATCATGGTTACCGCCAGCATGTTCAACAAGCTGTTGCTCTATAATAGTTCGGGGGCCGACCAAGATGACATTTAGATCTTTCCTATCCCGAACCGCAGCAAGGGCTCCCTGGATCGCCATCTCCGACCCCCGGTCGCCACCCATGGCGTCAAGGGCTATCCTCACGATAGTGCCTAGCTAAGATCATCCTCAAGACGGACAACGCTTCTTCCTTTATACTTGCCGCATCCGCTACATAATTGATGAGGCATTTTTGGTTCACCGCACTCAGGGCACTGCCCAACACATGGTTTAGTTAAAAAGTCATGTGACCGGCGGAGTCTTGTCCGTGAATAGGAATGTCTTCTTTTAGGTAAAGCCATTGTGTTCCTCCCTTATATCCGCTGAATCAGCACCTGTGGCGCTGTGTCATATATCGAAACGGATGAATTATTTTTTGATAATATTTTTATTATTCAACTGCGCAAGAACCGCGAAAGGCAAATCCTGCCTTTCGTGGTTACATCTGCACTCTACCACATTAAGATTCTCACCACATCGGGCGCAGATCCCTCTGCATTGTTCCGAACAGATATTTTTCAGAGGAAGTGCAAGGTATAACTGCTGCCTCAAGACATCGTCAAGGTCAACCACTGGTTCATCGAGAATGACAGTATCCAATTCTTCAACATTACACTCTAATTCTATCAAATGCTTGTATTCGCTCGAAACCGACTGGAACAGTACTTGCATTTCTGTATCAACATCAAAATCATAACAAACAAGGCATCGATCACAAGTCAACGACAGTGTGGCCTTCAATTGACCTTGCATCTCCACCTCAGCATCAGTTCTGTGCTTCAGTGTACAGTGCGCCGTTAAGTTTCCTTTCAACAGGAAATCTTGTTGTGAAGAAAGACCATCTATCTCCAGCACCTCATAAGAATTTCCACAAGGCAAAATTTCACTGAACCGAACCTGTAAAGTCACTCAAGCCTCTGCGCAACAAGTTAGTTTTTTGGTCGAAGCCAAAAATTATACTAAGAAAAACAGAATTAGCCAACTAAAAATAAAAGGGGCAAAAAATTGCGGCTAAGAAAAGCGTTACTGTTTAGATTAATAAATCCATGCTTTTCCACACAGCAATTTTAACAAGAAAATGGACAAAAAAGGGTTGCTTTGTACAGACAGAGAGCTCCCTTCTTCACTAAACCCTCTCAATTACGCTTTTTCTCTTTTTCGATTTGCTCGACTTTCTCTTTTACTTGCCGAACAAGACCAGCATATCCATCTTTTTTTAGGATTTCTTTAAACTGTTCCATGTAGTTACGAATAAGACTTACTCCCTCAACCACCACATCGTAGGCCATCCATTGATCCCCCCGTAGCAGCATGATGTAGGAAACCGAGACAGACTTGTCCTTATCTACCAGAAGTGTCTGCACTTCCGCTCTTTCACCCTTAACTCTTTGTTGCGTAAATTCAACCTTTTGCCCAGTATAATCATCAATTTTACCAATATATG
>CAITZN010000076.1 GCA_903896915.1 uncultured bacterium | reverse complement strand
TTGACACCGGTTGAAATTACTTTCCCTTGATTTCGTCCTTGAAGACAGTGGTCAAAACCAGGCTTACCAGACTGACCACCAGCCCGCCCAGGAAGGCCGGCCAAAAGCCATCGACAGTGAAGCCAACATGGAAATTGGTGCCAATAATGCCTGCCAACCAGAACAGGAAGGTATTAATCATCAGGGTAAATACGCCCAATGTGAGAATGATCAACGGGCAAGTCAGAAACTTAAGCAACGGGCGAACCAAGGCATTTAACAAACCGAAGATTAGCGCCAGCCAGACAAATGACAACCAATTGGACGATTCGGGGCGAATGCCTGGCACAAACGCGACTGCGGCATACAAACCAACCGCATTGATCAACCATCGCAGGAAAAAGCGCGTCATGTTTTACTCCTCCATTAAGGTACTTCCAGAATAATTAGATGATCCAATCATGGATGATCTAATTGAGCAGTGTGCATAAGTAAGTTGACATAGTCGGAAAAACGGTTCACACTTCTGAAAAATCCGCCAAGATAATCAGGAGGTGAGCCTATGCAGGCACCGTCTTTGCACGACTATGTCAGGGCATACTTTACACTTTATGAACGCTTTGAGCAAGAGCAACAAAACACGACTTTGCATCGAGGCCATCCTTTTGACTACAAAATGAAAGCACTGATCTTTTTCTTTACCCTGATGCAGGTTCGTCGGATCAAAGGCTTCAAAACTCAATGGCGCTGGCTGTCTCAGCACCCGGAAGTGGTGATTTGGCTTGGTTTTGAAACAGTCCCAGTCCGCACAACGCTTTCGCGGCGTTACAAAACTCTTTATCCGACACTGCAAGCATTCGTTGCTTATCTTGGCCAATGGGCAGAGACACACAGCACCGAATTTGACAGCCATGTACTCATCGAAGACGGCAGTCTCTTCAAAGCCCACGGCCCAGTTTGGCATCAATCTGATCGTCTAGTTCAGCACGTTCCTGATAAATTGCGCAACCTGGATCAGGAGGCCACTTGGAGCAAGAGCGGCCCTCTGTGACTATAATGATGAGACAACTCCAGCCAATAATTTAGAGTGCAAGGCGGTGGAGAAAAAGCATGTCACAGAATTTTAGCGATAAGGTAAACGAAGAAATGCCAAAAACAGAAGTTGTGGCCAAGGCCAAGCGCAAGCAATTCACGGTTGCCGAAAAGCAACGTATCCTGCGGGAAGTGGATGCCTGCCAGGGATCAGGGGAGATCGGTGCAATGCTGCGCCGCGAAGGGATTTACTCATCCTATCTGACGACCTGGCGCAGGCAGCGGGACAGCGGGGAACTGCAGGGAATGAGCTCACAGAAACGGGGACCCAAACCCAATCCAGATGCGATCGAATTGGCCAAGCTGCGCCGCGAGCATGAGCGATTGAAGGAACGCATGCGCCAGGCAGAGTTGATCATTGAGGTCCAAAAAAAAGTTGCTCTGATGCTTGGAGCAAACCTGGAAGCGCCCAACCTGGACGATCCGAGATGATCGCCAGCGCTGAACAACTGGCAAAAACGACCGGGGTAGCAGCGGCTTGCCAGGCGCTGACAGTGGCCAGAAGCAGCCTGTATCGAGCACGGCCAAAAACTGCTGCTCAGCCCAAACCTGAGCGCATGGCTTCCCCGCGCGCGCTGCGACTCGCTGAGAAAGAGGCCGTGCGTCAGGAACTCAACAGTGAGCGTTTTGCGGATCAGGCGCCGCGCGAAGTGTACGCCGCGCTGATAGATGAAGGCCGATATCTGTGTTCCTGGCGGACGATGTATCGCAGCCTGGATGAAAATCGCGAAGTGCAGGAGCGCCGAAACCAGTTGCGGCACCCCAATTACACCAAACCCGAGCTGCTGGCCACCCGCCCCAACCAATTATGGAGCTGGCACATCACCAAATTACTTGGACCGACGAAATGGACCTACTATTATCTCTATAACATCCTGGATATTTTCAGCCGATACTCCGTGGGCTGGCTGATCGCCGAACGCGAATCGGCCACATTGGCCCAGGAGTTAATCGCGGCTACCTGTGTCCGTCAAGGCATTCTAGCCGATCAGCTGACGATCCATGCCGACCGCGGTAGTTCGATGACTTCAAAGCCGGTGGCCCTGCTCATGGCAGATCTAGGCGTGACCAAAACACACTCCCGCCCACATGTTTCCAACGACAATCCGTTTTCCGAAGCACAGTTCAAAACATTGAAATATCGCCCGGATTATCCCGAACGCTTTGGTTGTCAACCGGATGCCCGCAGTTGGGCTGCAGAATTCTTTCACTGGTACAACTACGAACATCACCACAGTGGCATCGGACTTCTGACACCGGCTGACGTCCATTTCGGAAGGGGCCAAGCGGTCCTGGAGCAGCGCCAACAGGTTCTGCAAATCGCTTATCAAAAGAATCCCGAACGCTATGTGAAGGACGTATCTATTCCGACCCAATTGCCAGCCGCCGTCTGGATCAACCCGCCGAAATCCCCGATCCCGGTGGAAGAATTAATCGCCCCGTAGTCGTAGAGGCTGTGGGTAAGTGGGCGGTGATTTTCCGTCCACTTACCCACAGCCTGCCCTTCTGAAAGGAGTGCCCTTGATCGATTATTACTCAACCAATCTACACTAATCCTTGAAATCAGTTGTCCCAAATCATTGACACATTCCGCGGCGACCACGGCTGGGTCTATGGTTACTGTCTGCACTTGAGTTGTAACCGGGCCGGTTTCCCAAAATTGG
>CAITZN010000075.1 GCA_903896915.1 uncultured bacterium | reverse complement strand
TATGGTTCGAGTTCCAGTATTGATAACCACCCCACGCGCTGTACCGCTGGTGACCGAGGTTCCGAGAAAACAGGCATTGGTCAACTCCAGCGCCGCTTGCGGAGGATGCGAGGGACTATGGCTGGTCTTCTCGACAGGCATAGCTTCGCCGGTGAGGGCCGACTCGCTGACAAAAAAATCTTTTGCTGCAATGAGTCGCAAGTCTGCCGGGACAATGGAACCGGCTTGGAGAATCACAATGTCGCCGGGAACGATTTCTGTCATCTTAATCTCAACTTCTCCTCGGTCTCTGAGGACAAAAGTTCGAGATTGGACACGTTTCCCCAAGGACTCTACAGCCTGGCTGGAACGACGGTCGAGAATATAGGAGAGGCCGACACTGAGGAGAATCATGGCGCCGACAATGATGGCTGACTTCGCTTCACCAATAACAGCAGAGACTGCTGAGATCACGAGGAGTTGTACCACTAAGGGGCTGCTGAGCCGATGGAACATATCGGCCCAAAAGCCCATTTGCTGGACGCGAGACAACTTGTTTGGGCCAAATTCGTCTAAACGTTGTTCAGCCTCTTCAGACTTCAGCCCATTGAGAGAAGTTTCTAAAATTGCCAAAGCCTCTAGGCTGCCCCGAGTGCAGCACTTCAGAAGCAATTGTTCACCCTGATTGCCGGAAAGGGTTCCGGAAGCCGGAGTACCACTATCCTTGGGACGACCAGCAAAGAAATTCATTTTCATGACCATTGCAAGCCTCCATCTCCCAAAAGAACATGCAATGGGATAGAAGACGGCAAAGACACTGTTGGGCGAGGTCGCTGATAGGTTCGACCTGCGGAACATTTAATATTCCGAGGTGCACTCCTGAGCAGTAGGGAAGTCCGAATTTGGGCTGAGGCAAATAAGGCTGAGCTATCACCGGCCGTTAAAAAAAGGTATCCGGTTGTCAGGAGGGAGTAAAGGTTGTTCATGGTTCACCTTGGTGGGGACTGCGGAAGACGAGCTACGCAGCCGGAGGTGAACCGAAAGGCTATGCTCGGAGGGAGCGTCGACTGTTCATATCACCTGCCGCGCGGCTCGTCCACTGCGGTCCAGGGTCTTCATTTTGATCTTGCGTCAGTTCCTGGGTTGGGCTCCAGCAACTATGACTGCCATCCGAGTCGTTCATTTTTTCACTCTGTGTGATGTAGGGATTATCAAGTTTAATTAATGCAAAATCTGTTATATTCGGCGCCTAATATAGGCCGTTAGCTGAGAAATACAATCACTTTTGTTTTAGTTTTGTATTAGGTTAAAAAAGACCAAGTTGGTGAATGCTACATAGCTGTTTGATCTTATAATGAGAGGGTCCGCATGGTCTAAATAATGAAAGACCCTCTAGCGGCGGTTAACATTGCACGATTGGACCTGGTTGATAACAACAGCAAGGGCCTGAAAAAAATATTCGGCTTCCGGGTCGGCAGGATTTTGCTCCCGGCGGTGTTCATAACGGGCAAACAACTGGGTCAAAATCTGATAGGCCTGATCGTCTTCCAGTGAACCCAGTTCATCCCAAAGATCGGTGGTATTCATTCATCGCCCTCCCCTTTTTCATGACTTGTTGCAGTTGATTCTCCTGTTGCCTTGCCCGACTCTTCATCTTCAATCACATAACCAAAACCGCAACATGCTGGGCATTCTTCTTTTGTTATGAAGAAGCGGCTTTCGCCCTGAAAAAAGCCAATTTCGCCGCTGCCGCCACAGGTATTGCATGTTTGTTTATGTTCGGTCATCGAGCCTCCAGCCGCACAGTTTATCCAATCCCTGCCGCTTGTTTCGCGGCCTGCAGGGTATTTTTCATCAACATGGTGATGGTCATAGGTCCGACACCGCCGGGAACAGGGGTGATAGCTGAGGCCTTAGTGACCACGTCAGCAAAATCGACATCTCCAGCCAGGATGGCCTTACCGCTGGCCGCCTGACCGATGCGGTTAACGCCGACATCGATAATCACGGCGCCTTCTTTGATCTGATCAGCCTTAATCATCTTGGCTACGCCGGCTGCGACAATCAGAATGTCCGCCCTCCGGGTGTGATAATCCACGTCCTTGGTGCGGGTATGACAGACAGTGACCGTGGCGTTGCCGCCGGGACGTTTCTGCAGCATCAGATTGGCGATAGGTTTACCGACTATGTTGGAGCGGCCGACCACCACCACCTCAGCCCCTGCGGTTTCGATTCCTGAACGCTGCAGCAGTTCAAGGATGCCGTTAGGGGTGCAGGGCAGAAAGCATTGCTCGCCCAGCATCATTTTGCCGACATTGACCGGATGAAACCCGTCAACATCTTTGGCCGGATCGATGGCAAATAGCACATTGGCCTCGTTGATATGACGGGGCAGCGGCAGTTGCACCAGAATGCCGTGAATCGCAGGATTGCTGTTATATTCGCTGACGATTTGCAGCAGTTCGGCCTCGCTTGTTTCCGAAGGTAGGGTCACTTGCTCGGAATGGATCCCCAGTGCATGGGCGGTCTTGTTCTTTGCCGCTACATAGGACTCAGAGGCAGGATCCTGGCCCACCAGGATGGTAACCAGGCCTGGATTGAGGCCATGCAACTGTTTGAGGCTTACCACCTCAGCGGCTATTTCTTCGCGGATAGCCTTAGCTGTTTCGATACCGCTGATAATTTTTGCAGGCATAATTCGTCGTTAATGAAATGAAGGTCAGAGACCGAATTTTGAGCAGGATGCTGTTTCGAAACCGCAAGCTATCACAGCGACCGTTTTTTTCAAGCAGAGACTGGTTTGGCCTTCTCTTCCAATTAATGAAGCACTGCTTGCGGAGAACCGCAACAAGCTGGTCGGCCGTATAAATTCAATACCAGACACAAATATGAACGCATTGAAATATTGAATCTCAGAAATAACAAAAATTCAGATGCTGGTGACTGCTGTGGTACATAAAATATGCTGCGATGCAGTACTCAGTCAAGTTTACGGCACGTTCTATTAATGTATAAGGGCAGCTCTTTCATAGAGGGTATCGATTTCTTTTTGTGGAACCAATGCC
>CAITZN010000074.1 GCA_903896915.1 uncultured bacterium | reverse complement strand
GAGCTTGAGAAGGAGCTTCAGCGTAAGGAAAAGGCATTGTCTGAGGCAGCAGCGCTGCTGCTGTTAAAAAAAAAGCTGGATGCTCTTATGGAGGATCAAAAGGACGGCTGATTCTTGAAGCGCACCGGTTGGAGATTATTCCACTGATAGAGGAAGCGCATCGTAGTGGAGCCCGGTACACAAAGGCATGCGAGGTTGTTGGTATTTCACTGCGAACCCTGCAACGATGGAAGCGTGGAGCGTTGCAGGATCAACGCAAAGGTTCAAAAAAGCAAGTAATCAGAAAGTTATCGCCTGAGATGAAAGAGGAAATTATTGAGCAATGTAACGCACCGTTATTTCGGGATCTGAACCCCTATGAGATTGTTGCGCTATTGCTCAATGAAGGTCAGTATTTTGCATCGGTAAGTACTTTCTACCGGGTGCTCAAAGAACGAGACCTGCTGCATCATCGGAGTAATTTGAGGGTACGGAGACAGCATGCTAAACCGCCCGAAAGAAAAGCGACAGCACCAGATCAGGTCTATACGTGGGACATAACCTATATGGCGCGAACGGTAAAAGGTCTTTTTTTCTATGCTTATGTGATTTCGGATATCTTTGACAAAAGCATTGTCGGGTGGGCCGTTCATGAAGAAGAGAGTGGCAGTTATAGCAGGGATCTGTTTGACCGCACCCTGCAGGGCAAGCAAGTAAAGCTCAAGGCAGTGCATGCCGATAATGGAGGCCCCATGAAAGGCATAACCTTGATGGCATTGCTCAGAGAACTCAATGTTCAGGTGTCACATAGTCGTCCGAGAACAAGCAATGACAACCCGTTTATTGAGTCACTCTTTAAAACGATGAAGTATCGAGTGAATTATCCAAGCCGATTCGAAGAACTGAGTGATGCAAGGTTATGGATGGCGGAATTTGTGCACTGGTACAACACGGAGCATTTGCATTCTGCGATCGGGTATGTCACACCGGAACAGATGCGCAGCGGTCAAGCTGAAGCGATTTTTGAACAGAGAAACGCAACGATGCGGCAGGCTCAAACGACACATCCTGAACGGTGGGGTTCTCGACCAGTTAAACATTGGAAAGTTGTCAGGGAGGTGATTCTGAACCCGGATGAAAAAGAATAATTTTTTTAAAAAATCGCGACTTCTTTGTTGACATATTCCGAAGTCATTTGAAGGTGAGTTGTTGCGAATGTCATTTTCTAGTAACTCCTGAACCTTTGTAACTACATTGGAAAAAGCGTCAAAAAAATCTAAACCGTTTGGAAGAAACTGAATGGTGTTTTCAGTCTTCAAATGTGCCGTTATACTCGAAGAATCAAAAACTGAATAGCAACTGAACTCATAGCTTTTTGCGTCATCTGGGAATTTCAATTCGTAATCTTTAGATGAATTATTAAACTTGAAAAGGCAGCTTGTTTCTTTAGGCTTTACTGCCGAATAGATATTTCTATGTAACGATTTGTCACCTCTTGATAAGAAAGCATTGTTTAAGATTCTTATATAGCCACTTTTTCCAACTCCATTGTCACCGTACAAGATGGATATGTTTTTTGAAATGGGAATGCTTTGTTAATCCTTCAAGGCATTCACCCCTTTGATTCCTTTTATCTCGCTCAATAAAAAATCTGTAGCAAAGCCAGTCGCAGAACCGGAATAAATTATAATTGACGGTTGTGCAGTTTTTTTCTCTGCAAGTCCGTTGTCTTCAAGAAAATAATTGTAAGCAAGCTTTAAATCACCGTCTGCAATTGTTTGCTTGCTCAGTAATTTTATTGCTAAAACTTTTTCCCAGTATTCTAGTCCTTCAATCCAATCATGTATTTCTTCGGTTAAACTCTTTGTCGCCATTTTATTGTAATTTGTTTTGTCCGTAACCACAGTCGTGTCTTTTAGGGTTGCTGGTAACGCTTGCCGCTATGGCATCGTGTGACATCAGCCGAGAGGCTATATGTCGCTCGGTGCGGACACCGTAGGTGTCCCACGCCAACACAATGTGCCGTTCAGTGGCCAAAAGGCTGTGGCGCATGTGCCATGAGCGGTTGTTAGGCACAGGTTTTTATTTTTCTTTCTCTTTC
>CAITZN010000073.1 GCA_903896915.1 uncultured bacterium | reverse complement strand
GGATCAACAATCGGTCAGTGTCACCATCTATAACAAAAACCTCGCTCTGGTGAAGGATCGCCGTAAGATCACTGTTCCTAAAGGCATGCAGACGCTCGCTTTTCGCGAGGTCAGTGCAAAGATTAAACCGGAAACCGCATTGTTGAACGCTGGCGATTTGTCGGTTCTGGAGCAGAATTTTGAATACGACCTCTTAAGCCCCCAATCGTTGCTGCAGAAATATGTGGGCGGGGAAGTCACTATGGTCAGACGGCATCCAACCACCGGCGAGGAGCAAGTGGTACAGGCCAAGGTGTTGAGCGCGGGTAACGGAGTGGTATTGCGGGTGGGTGATCGTATCGAAACCGAAGTGAGCGGGCGGTTGGTGTACCCTGATGTCCCGGAGACCCTACGTGACCGACCGACATTGACCATGCAGGTCGAAAGTACCAAGGACGGGACCAGAGATGTGGAATTGTCCTATCTGACCGGTGGCCTTTCTTGGCAGGCGGACTATGTTGCGGAACTTAATGCTGCAGATGATCGTCTCAATCTGAGCGGTTGGGTTACCCTGACCAATGAAAGCGGGGCTAGATATCCGCAGGCGCAATTGCAATTAGTTGCCGGTGATGTCAATGTCATTCAGAAGGAAGTGGAATCTCGCGCCATGAGGAAGGATGCTATGGCTCTCAGCATGGCCCCCGCCCCCCCGCCCATGGTCGAAGAGTCCCTGTTCGAATATCACCTCTATACACTCGGTCGTCCTACCACGATTGGTGAAAATCAGAAAAAACAGGTGTCTTTACTTCAGGCTGGCGGAGTCGAATGCCGTAAAGAATTTTTGCTCAAGGGACAGGAGTATTATTACAGCTCTCAGGTGGGGGAAATTGGTCGCAAGCTGAAGGTGGGTGTGTTTGTGGAGTTGAAGAATGACAAGAAATCCGGCCTGGGTCTTCCCATACCGGGTGGCATTGTTCGCGTTTATAAAAAGGATGGTAGTGGCTTTCTCCAGTTTGTGGGTGAGGACAAGGTGGATCATACTCCAGAGAAAGAAATGATTCGTCTGCACCTTGGTGATGCCTTCGATATCACTGCTGACAAGCGGCAGACAAATTTCAAGAAGATTAGCGGGTTTAGTCCGTTTCAGAATGTTTTTGAAAGTGAATACGAAATTAAACTGAAAAACGCTAAGAAAGAACAGGTAACGGTCAAAATTCAGGAGCCGCTTCCCGGAGACTGGGAAATACTCGGAGAATCAGTTGGACATACAAAAGAGTCCGCCCATACGGCATCCTGGATGGTGGCGGTTCCGCCCATGGGAACCGTAAATTTGACTTATAGGGTCAGGGTAAAGTACTAAAGAGTGATTTTTTGTGAAATGGGGACGTGCAGACGATGCAACGGATCGTGCGTGAGAGCGCACGATCCGTTTTTGCGTTGAGGCGGGCAGGGGGGGCTGTTGCATTGATGACATTCTTTTCTTATTTGCGTTCCCTGAGCGGAACGAATTCTCGCTTCGGTGAACCGATATAGATCTGCCGCGGGCGAAAGATCTTCGTCTCCGGATCCTCCCGCATTTCCCGCCACTGGGCAATCCAGCCGGGAAGTCGGCCTAACGCGAACATCACGGTGAACATGTTGGTGGGGATGCCGAGGGCACGGTAGATAATGCCGGAATAGAAATCGATATTGGGATACAGGTTGCGGCTGACGAAATACTCGTCGTTGAGAACGATCTCTTCGAGATTGCTGGCGATTTCAAGCAAGGGATCCTTAACGTTGAGCACCGCTAGAAGACCGTTGCAGGCTTCTTTGATGATTGTGCCGCGCGGATCGTAGGTTCGGTAAATTCGGTGCCCAAAGCCTGAGAGCCGGAAGGGATCATTTTTGTCTTTGGCCTTGGCAACGTATTTCTTGTAATCGTTGTTATCCTTATGGATGGCTTCTAACATCTGAATAACAGCCTCGTTGGCCCCGCCATGCAGCGGTCCCCATAAGGCGTTGATGCCCGCCGATATCGAAGAATACAGGTTACCTCCGGCACTGCCCACCAGGCGGACTGCCGAAGTTGAGCAGTTCTGTTCGTGATCGGCATGGAGAATAAGCAGCTTGTTGAGGGCCGCTACGACCTCGGGCAGGACAATGTAGGGCCGTACCGGGGTGTTGAACATCATGTTGAGGAAATTGCCGCAATACGACAAATCGTTGCGCGGATAGATCAACGGATGGCCGATGGATTTTTTATAGGAAAAGGCGGCAATGGTTCGAATTTTAGAAATGAGCCGGGTGGCTGTCTTGTCAATGTTTTCCAGCGGGTCAGCACTCATTTCCGGATAATAGTTATGCAGGCTGTTCACCATGACCGAGAGGATGGACATGGGGGGGGCGTTGGGTGGGAAGTGATCGAAAAAATGGATCATATCCTCGTGAATCAAGGCGAACTCTTCGAGCAGGGTCCTGAAACTCTCCAATTCTTCCCGGTTCGGCAGCTTATTGTGGAGCAGCAGATAGGCGACTTCTATGAAGAGACAACGCTCGGCCAGGTCTTCAATGGCATAGCCCCGATAGCGGAGAATACCTTTCTCGCCGTCTAGGTAGGTGATCGTACTGCTGCAGGCCGCAGAGTTCTTATAGCCCGTGTCATAGACAGTGTAACCGGTATTGCGGAGCAGGCCTCGGATATCGATGGCCTTGTCGCCCTCGAGACCTTCTATGATATCCAGCTGATATTTTTTATCATCGATGATTAGCTCTGCTGTTTTGCTATGGTTGTTGTCAGGCATACGAGTTTATCTCCTGCAAAGGGATGATTTGGTGTTCAGGTTGTGATGAATGAGGAGTTTCTGGACAGTGCCGCCTTGCTGTGTTGCTGAAAAACAATGCGGGTCGGATACCGTTCCGTTAGAGTGCAGGCGAAGATTGCATAGAGTATTGCCAGAAGAGTCGGGCAGCGGATGCGGTCAGTTTTGGCCGTTGGTATCGCCCCGATATCATTCTACTGATTGCACCTTATCGTATTTGTCGCCTAAATTCAACTCAGGCTGTGCAAACTTTTACAAGGAAGGCGAGCCGCGGTACACAAACGACATCCCGCCTTGTCCTTACAATGATGCGGGCACCTGTCGTAAGTTTTTTTGTTGGATTAAATCCATAAAATGATCGCTTATTGGTGTGGCTGGTGCTGATAATAAAAATAAAAAACAGGAAAGGATACGATGCTTGAGGAATTGCCCGACAAGAGAAAAGCCATTCTGGATGCAATGGAATCTGTAGTCCCCGAAGAGTTCCGGGCAGAGGCTGAGGATCTCCTGGAGGTGTATCGTGAGGACCGGATAGGGCTCGTGCTGTTGCTGGAGTTTTACAGTCATCTGCCCGAGTCGCGGGAAGATTGGATTCGAGAAGTTCGGGTCATAAACCGTCAGCGGGGCATTTTTCTGCTGGCGGCAATTACGTCCCATGAAATGTACCAATATCTGGTATCAAGCGAAGGTATTGAATTCCAAGGCAGAGTGACCGATGGTTTTCTTGCCGATGAACTCATAGATTTTTTTGGCTATGACAGTGCCGAGGCCTTCAAAGCGGTTTGTGCTGCGGCTGATACACTGCTGGTTTATGAACCGCTGCAACTCGATGAAGATATCTGCCCGGCCTGTCATGCCGTTGCCGGTGAATATCATGAATTGGGTTGCCCGGTGGAGATCTGTCCCTGGTGTGGCGGACAGCTCATTCATTGTGACTGCAGGTATGAGAAACTCGGCCTGGATGCAATCTCTTCGGAAGAGGAGTTACAGCAATTTGAGGTGCTGCTCGAAGAACAGGGGCGGCTCCCTTATTCAAGAGAGCAACGCCCCAGTTTTGCTGACGATGGGCCCAATAGCGTCTTTGATTAGGGGCAAGGAGAGCCTCGCCCCTGATATCATTTTTTTACCCGCTGGTTTTCCAAATAGCGAAAGAGGTTTGAATCGGCAGAGAGCACCAGCGAGGTGTTCTTGGTGATGATGTTGCGGTAACTCTCCAGGCTCTTCTGAAAGGCATAAAATTCAGCGTGATTGGAATACGCCT
>CAITZN010000072.1 GCA_903896915.1 uncultured bacterium | reverse complement strand
TTAAGCAGGGCTCGACCAAGAAACGGCTCACTGGCATGGCTGCTGTCCTGCTCCATCAGGAGAATCCGCGCAGCTTCAACCAGGGACTCATGGAATTGGGGGCTTTGATCTGCACCCCGAAAAGACCGGCTTGTGCCATCTGTCCGGTACAGGGCCACTGCCAGGCACTCCGGGCTGATACCGTTGATCTCCGCCCGCTGCCTGCTGCCAGACAGCAACGAATCGATATCGTCATGGCCTGCGGCATTATCCGCCGTGGCCCCCATTTTTTTATTCAGCAGCGATTACTCGATGATATCTGGGGCGGATTATGGGAATTCCCCGGCGGCCGTTTGCAGGAAGAAGAATTGCCGATACAAGCTGCAGCCAGAGAAATCGAAGAGGAGACCGGATGGAGGGTGACGGACCTGACCCCCTTTACCACAGTTGTTCATCATTTCACCCGCTACCGTGTCACTCTGCATGGTTTCTTTTGTATGCCACCTAACCCATTGACCGAGCCGGTTTTGACCGCCGCCAGTCAATACGCCTGGGTTTCTCTCGCACAATTGTCAGATTTCCCTTTCCCCGCCGGTCACCGCAAATTGGTACAAGCCTTTCAGGATAACATTTTTTTTAAAGAATAGACTCTGTTGACCGGAATTTTTTTAGTGATTTAAGGGTCGATACAATGCCTTTACGCTTTCAAGGAAAAAATTTGCATTCCAATATCGATGTTGCTACCCTGGCTGTTGCCAATAGGTATAGCTTCACCAATCCAACCGGTATAACACGCCACCATGTCTCTTAACGATTCGACAGGATCAACCATGCAGGATGAGAGCCACCGGCTCAGAGCAAGCCTCGAAACAACCCTGCAACAGAAAATCATTGAATTGCAGTCCAGCGAAGATATGCGGCTGCAGCTCTCCCGTCAGGTCAACAACCTGAAAAACCAACTGGCCCTCTACCACAAGACTGAAATGCTGGTAGGCAGAAGCCGCAGCATGCAGGAACTGCGAGAAATGATCGACCATGTGTCCGGGTCTGACAGCACTATCCTGATCACCGGCGAAGCGGGGACCGGCAAAGAACTGGTGGCCAATCTGATCAAGGCGACCAGTGTCAGAGACGACAAACCCTTTCTCAAGATCAACTGCAACGCCTGCAACGACGTAATCCTCGAGGCAGATCTTTTCGGTTACGAAAAAGAGGCCTTTGCCGACGCCACCGCTAGCAAGATCGGCAAATTTGAGGCGGTCAACGGTGGCACCATCTTCCTTGACGAAATTGGCGACATCAGCCCCAGAATTCAGGCCAACCTGCTGCGAGTGTTGCAGAACGGCGAAATCCTCCGGGTCGGCGGCACCGAACCGGTTAAAGTCGATGTCCGGGTGATAGCAGCCACCGCTGTCGACCTTGTCCAGGCCGTCAAAGAGAAAAAATTCCGCATTGACCTCTACTACCGTCTCAATATCATCAATATTAATATACCGCCTCTGCGGGATCGCAAGGAAGACCTTGTTGAACTGGTTGCCCACTTTGTCAATCACTACCAGAAGGCCTTCAAAAAAGAGATCGACGTTGTTTCGCCATCGATTATCAATCGATTGCTGGCCTATGACTGGCCGGGCAATGTCCGCGAACTGGAGAACCTTATCCAGCGGGCGGTACTTATGGCCGAAGATAGGATGATCACCGATAGCGACTTAGTGTTTGACCCTGTTAAACAGATAGAACAGCCTCAGGTTGATAGTTTTGACAT
>CAITZN010000071.1 GCA_903896915.1 uncultured bacterium | reverse complement strand
TCAAACAATCAGTGTCGAAAAATAAACGCGTTGAGTTGAATAAGAAAAGGAACCTAATTGACGATACTGAGATGTTGATGGCAGATGAAACTTTGAATTTTGATTTTCAAACAAACCTCAACGGCGACAGGCTGGGCCGGTCCCGGGGTCACGTCCAGGGCGGGCTGCGACATCGTTGAACAAGCTCGATCTCGATACTAGTAAATCCAAAATTGATTGTTTCATGTCTAGGAAATCCAAATTTGATTCTTTCATGTTTGTATCGGTCAACAATGATTCAACACGTTGGTTTTTGGTATTGTTTTGTTAAAAAGAAACCTTTTCGACATTGAAATCTCAAAACCCTCCACTTTAAATTGGTAGCTTTGATTGGCGCCAGTCGCCACTCGACAGTGATGGCTTTGAGGAGAGAGTTTATAGGAGTTCATGAAGACACTGGCAGATTCATACGTCTCACCATTCACCTTGACGGCGCTCGAAGCCCATCCAGGCTGATTTCTGTTGCATCTGGGATGGAGGGTCGCTCTTTGCAAGATCTCGCACAGGCCTTGGCACAGTCCGATACCGGCTACGCCAAAGCACTTTCAAGGATACTTGGCAACGAATCCTACCGAGCGAGGCTAGCGACTCCTCCGAATCAGGTCTTTTGTTTTATGAATAAACTGTTTTCAAAACACCATCCTGTAGAATTTCCCCTCCCCTCTCCCACCTTGCTTGCTGCGTGCGTAGATTGCTCTCCTCAGTTGATTTGGAATGAGCTTTGTAGGCCCCCTGTTCTTCCCTCACGTTTACTAAACGGTTTATATATGTATTCTGATGATGTGGTCTTGATCCAGGTTTTGAGTCTAGCGCATCTTACCGAGCAATACACTGATGATATCAACTGTATTGGGTTTGAGGTGAAGCGTCGAGATGAAGTGGGTCCCATGGTGACTTCAGCAGACTTAGTGCATTTCGTCAGCTTGGAAGGTGTGCCGTATCTCATTGGAGATTACAATAGGGCGAATCCCACTGGAGTGCTCGAGCCGGCAGCAAGCGTCGAGCTGATCGATCTGATATGGCTGGACCCGGACTTCGTGATTGTGGGACCGGCCTATACTTGGCGTGATCAATATCTGTGCGATGTCCAAACATCTTTAGAGGCCAAGCAGAGCAAAAAGAGCCGGGACACGCTTTGCAGGATTCTTTATGATCAAATCGTTCCAGCCGTGGAATATCTTCCACAGCGCCGTCTAGGCGATCTTGTCCATTTCCGTGATGTCGGCCGTGCCGATGATCTGCAGATACTGAAAGGACATACCCAAAGGAACCAAGTGTACGTCGCGGGCCCTCGTGGTCTTGTTGTGCGCGAGGGTATGGGGGCCGAATTTAATATGCCCACAAATGTCGTAAACCTGGCTCCCGGTTTGCGAAACATCTATGGCGTTATCAGCGGCTTCAAGCGCCTTGATAATGAGGACTTGCTCATCAAAATCCAAGTTTACTTGGGCAAAAATAACATTCCGAGCTGGATACTTTCAAGGCTGACCGGAGCGCAACAGCTGCAGACCAATCATCATTTGTGGATTTCAGCTTTGTATTTGGAAAGCGTTTTTTTATATTGGCCAAGTAGCTTGCTTCAAGGGTCGTGTGTCAGCAACCACGACAAAGTTGTTGTTGGGCACCTAAATTTCCCTCCTGTCGATAGTAGAGTCGATACAGACCATGCACGTGATGGCGGCTGCGACAGCGATGGCCTATCGGATTCGTCGTCGATCACAAAATTCTCATTCCAATCCCGGGATGATGGCTTTTCTGCAACAGCGGATGTGCTCAGAGCGGTCCAGCCGATGATGGATATGCTTCAACGCAAAACTCGAGTCGAGATTAACCGCGTGTGCGAGATGCGAGCACATTGTGCCCTGGCCGTCTTCGCCCAGCAAGACAGATTGCTTTTACAGGTCAACCATAATATGTCATCATATTACCCTCCAGTGTTTTAGTCAGTGAGGCTTGTGTTTGTGGTTTCGCAGGCCTATCCCCCGCGGATCTACGCGCGTTCTGTCTTTCACGCCGTCAAGAAGTTTGCCGAGGCCAAAGCTTGCCAGAAACAAAAGAGCCTCCAGCAAGCGCGCACGGTGCCCTTACCGATTCCGGGCAGACAGCTCATGGGCCTCCTAAATGACCTCCCCCAGGAATCTTTGAAAATAGGTTTGGGGAAGGGGATATTGACAGTGACTTTGCAGGATCCCTCGCTGTTGAGTTTTGATGGACACAAAGTGGACCATTTTGAACTCCGAGGTGGAGGATTCGGGGCGGTCACACTTCATGGGCCTTTCGTATTTAAATGGGAAATGATCGTTTCGGAGGAAGGATTCGGACCTGTGGAGGGAAACCTGTCTATGACGGTGGGTGGGTGGACAGCTGCGGACCGGTCTGGAAACGACGCGATCAAGCAATGTTTCGATCCCCAGCTGCTCAAGAAGCGGCGTCCAGTTCAGCCTCCGGCCTCCGCCTCTGGCAAGCAAAGAGACAAATCTGTGCAAGGGGGCGCACAGGACAATGACAATGGCTGTGTTTTGAAAAAGAAAAAGGAAGGCGCCATTCCAGGCAAAGAGAACACCTCGCCCTTCAACTCGGACGGGCCCCTGGCGGCGGCCGCAGCCGGCGGTGCAGGCCTTTCAGACAAGGACTCTATGGGCGTCAAGTCTGACCGTTCAGACGAAAAGAACTGTGTTGCTGCAGAGGAGGGAGTCAACCGGGGCCCGATGTCCTGCAGCTTCAGTGGAGCTCAGCCGGCTGCTCAGCCTCAGCC
>CAITZN010000070.1 GCA_903896915.1 uncultured bacterium | reverse complement strand
GAAAAATCTTTAGCAACTCACCCAGTATCGTTGTAACTTGCTTCATGGTCTGGAACTCCTTGTTTATATGGCTGATATCAATTGTTTTGTCACTTTTAATATCGCCGTTTCTCAGGTGTTTTCAGACCTTTTTTATTTTTTCCCGGACACTACTGCTTTAATATCCAAATTCTGAGGTGACCCTTTATGAATAACTTAGGATAAAAAATCATGGCACTTACTTTTATCACACCTACTGTCAAAAGTGATCTTGTGACCCAATCACTATCAGCAATTGCGGGGCTGGACACCTGGGTCACAAATCACAAAACACTCTCAACAGGAGTTCTCCCTTATAATGGAAGGACAATCATGAACCAGAATGGTGTAGCTATGGCATCATACAATCCACTTGTTGGTTATGGCGGGAATAGTGAATGGGGGCCATACGCTGCAACTTCGGAAACTCAGATTTTGATGACTCGTGGATGGGCTTATGCCCACTACATTACCAAGAAAGCGGGAAGTGAAAAGGGATTGGCTAACTTAACTCTCCTTGCCCATTCTCTGGTTAAGAACTTTTTTATCAACAACTCCCCTGGAGAGTATCCAGCAACAGCAACTGGAGGCGGGATACACTGGTTGGTGAACGGTGGAGCTGCTATTACCACACCAAGTGGAACCATTGCGGCTAATGAAAAAATGGAGATTGACTACGACCTCACCAGAACAACACCTGGAAGCCGGAGAAGAAAGCTCAGAGTAATTGGTGGAAACAAAGAATGGTCAATGGCCGGAGACACTATGTATTGGGCAAGCTCAGCATTCAGGAGTATGTGCATGGCCTCCGACTACCAGCCTGACAGACGGATTCGTCATATCGATTACGGTAAATGGGATACCTGGAGAGTGAACACAACCAACATGCTGGGGATGTCAGGCTGTCCAACTAAAATGGCTGCTTTTGAGTATAGTACAAAGTCTCTACTCAATGGTTGGGCAGACCCGAACCAGGTACTGGCAGTTCCAACTTGGAAGGGGCCATACTACACTGGATACCAGTCAGGTCATGGAGCATACTTTGGAACAACCAATGCAGTAACCAACTTCATGGCTTCTGCTCAGGAGGCCTATACCGCAAAATTGTCAGCCGCAGGAAAAGGCACTATTATTGGGCCTTTTGCTCCGGTTATGTCTTACGATGGGGTATACATGGTTGACCCTGCCAATAACACGAACAATTGGGTATGGGATGGAACAAAATGCCCAGACCAGAACATCAAGTGGGGAGCTTTTCAGTATCGTGCGTTTGCTGCTATGGCCGAAGTGAGCTGCAATTTAGGTCAGGCAACTCTGACTTCAACCTACCCAGTTCTCTTGAATTTCTTGAGATGGCTGAAGGGTGTAATTGATGCAGATACAACAAGCCGCCTTGTCTCAACAAAGATCCCGAACGTATTTCCTCCAGATGCAAAACCCTACATTCATTATGGGGAAGCTCATGATGTGGCTCTTGCACTTCAGGGTGCTCTATTCTCTTACAGATTTGCTCTTGACAGAAGAAGTTCAATTAATGGAATTGATGAAATGTCTTCATTGAGCGCGTGGTTGATTGAGAACCTCACACGTAAACTGCTCAACGATGTGGTCACAGATTCGGCAAACGAGATGTATGGGTGTATCACTCACTGGAAGGAAGAATTCTTTGCTAACGGCTATCATTTAGGCGAGATTATGTATGCTCTCGCAGGTGTAGCGAATTTGGCAAACGTGCGTAACTCGTAGGGTTCTTGAGTACAGAACAAAAAAATATTTTGTCTTTAAATGAACGTTCACTGCAAAAGGTGCGGGATCCGGTTTCATAGCTCTCATTATTTTAACCGGACACTACTGACTCAATAAGGGGTCGTTATGTTTGGTCTTAGCGGACAAGAAGCAATCTCCGTATTTGTAGCATTCGCTTTGTTATTCGCCTTGTATTTTCTTCCCGCAATTATCGCTTTTACAAGGCAGCACCGCAACAAAACAGCAATAACTCTTGTAAATATTTTTTTTAGGGTGCTCAGGTATCGGATGGATTGATACTCTTGTATGGGTGTTTACTAATGACCCGGCAAAAGCTTGATAACAGCACCATGCTAACCAGAGTCGGGCAGGGTTCCGGTTTATTCATGTAGGGGATGTAGTGTCGTACAGGGTTTTTCCAAACCACACTCTGGTAAGTCGCACCACTATTGGGCTGTGTAGCAAATGTTGAAAATGCACCACTTCGAGAAAGAAGAAAAATTCACTCTTCAAAAGTCTACTCTCTCTCTTTTTCATTATCTTCTGAAACTTTTCGGAATCTTCTTTAAGTATACGGAAGGTTCAAAAAAGGGAAATATTGAGCAATTGGCGAAGTATTGGTAAAGTTTTGGCTGATTCTGAAGCTTTTTTTTCTGATATGGTGTTTAAAAATAATCATATATAGGCTTCTCTTGAGAAAATTTGCATGAATATTCTTATTACAGGCAGCAGAGGTCAG
>CAITZN010000069.1 GCA_903896915.1 uncultured bacterium | reverse complement strand
TGATGAGCGCCGCTACTTCCGGCCAAGTGGACGTTGTAAAAGTCCTGGCCGATAAAGGCGCTGATGTAAGCGCAAAGAGCTCTTCTGGCGATACAGCGTTGAGCAGGGCGTCTAAGTATGGCCATCCGGATGTCGTTAATTTACTAAGAAATGCTGGGGCCAAGTAGAGGTGCGTGGGAGAGGTTGTCTTTCAGATATTTCTTTACCTCGC
Source organism: uncultured bacterium (assembly GCA_903896915.1). Taxonomy (GTDB): domain Bacteria; phylum Desulfobacterota; class Desulfobulbia; order Desulfobulbales; family Desulfobulbaceae; genus Desulfobulbus. The sequence continues at coordinate 8,071 of CAITZN010000069.1, read as the reverse complement.
CAAACTCCATGCGATGAAAGACTGTCAGAACTGCTTCCGCCTTGATTCGGGCGAACACCCTTGCTAAACAGGTATCGATAGTACCAGTCACGACGAGTACCATCATGCTTAATCACTTCCATTTTTTCAAACACCATCTCTCTGAAAGAGGAAATTATGAAATACGACCAATCCAACTTCATGCCAATTGTGCTATGTTGTTTGTTTATGTTCACCCTCCAACCAAACCCTGCACAGGCACAGGACAAAATGAGTGCTGAAGAGGAGGCTATATATAAGAATATGGTCAAGAACATGGTTAATGATACGGATATGGCGACAGAGGTTATAAAGAAAAATGAATCCTCGCGAAGCTGGACTGAAGGCAAAGACGGAATTGTTGACTACCATATCGTTGGCGTTTATCAGGGACAAACCAATATTGTTGGCGACAGTAACTGGATAGGGTATGCGGACGTGACCGACCGTGTTGAGATAGATTTGAAATGGATGCTTTCCGAGTCAAAAATGGTGGGAACGCCCATCTTGCAAAACACAAAATCTGAAGTCAAGAATCTACGCAACCCCGAACCTTCCTGTCTACCGCCGGTAATCAAAGGCGAGTACGAACACTACGAACTTCAGGGGATCAAGCAAGGCTTGGGCGGTGCGCTCGAACTGCAAGTGAAAACGACCTACCCCGTTGTCGAGGTCGCACAGTTCTGTACCGGTAACCGCAAGTCCATTCCTGCAAGCAGCAAGTCGCGACCCGAAGAACTGGTCGTGCCCTCGCTGGTGATGCTTGGAATGTCGTTGCCCGATTCGGATAATCTGCGCATCTCTCCAGACAAGAAATCCCTGATCCACAAGAAAGCCGACTGGACCTGGACTTTCACACCGAACACCAAGGAATAATAGGGAACAAAGGTTATTGGGCGGCCTGCGGTGAAGGATAGGGGGCGGCGATGGAGGTTGTTAACAACTTTAGCACTCAAAGTAGGACGCTCAACTTTTCCCAGCTGAAAGTGCTTTCGCTTTGATTCGACCTGGCACCCTATGTAACATATTGTAAATAAGGTAACTTTTTCGAGCATCCCGGTTTGGTGCACTAGTACTCGCAATATTAATGCCCTTATGATGTGTACCTTGCCCTGTTACCTCGTTACAGAGTATTTTTCTGAGCCAGCGAGATGATTTTTGCAAGGGTCACATGCCTAAATGGCTTTTTTGCGAAACAGATTTATCCGAGACGCTTATTCAATAAACCTATCTTCCGAGCCAAATCGTTAAGCACAATCTGTGAGAAGACCTCATGTTCGCCCTGAAGCCTTTCAGAGGTCCGCCACCGCATTCCCTTAGGTTTGCCGCCAGGGTCGTTGAGAATGCCGGGTTGCCAGCCTAGCCGTTGCCGAATTTTATCTACCCTTCGTCCTTTCTGATCAGCGTGGCTTTATCGCTGAATAGCATTCAGGCTAGTTTGTAACAATGCCTGCAGGCGAGTACTTTCCCTGAATACAGCAGAGCCACCCGCCACCCACATCCAACTGCCGGACACCAAAACTAGGCACGTTGCCCCCCATAGTGGCAGCTTGTCCATTCAATGGACACCGGATATTCCATATCCCACCATTGCATCGTCCTGCTTCTTTCCGGCATACATTCTGAACAGTCCACGCCAGCCTAACTCTACAAATTTCCAACCCATTACATCAAGCAGCAACCGCCCGGAAGGGTATGATCTCAGCCCCTGCCTTGAGTTTGTCCAGATAGTCGGCCCAGGCCTGCATCATCTTTTTTCGTTCCGGTAAATGGGTTGTCCTGTTGTAAGCTCTCCCTAGAGGATCACGGACAGCGTGTGCCAATTGATGCTCTATCAACTCCACCCGAAACCCCATGACCGGTTAATTCTTTCTTATCAATCCCCATGCGCCGAATTGCCCCATTGACAGCATTTACGCTCATCGGCCTGGAGGCCGAACGGTTAGAAGGAAACACATACCGGCCTTGACCTGTCAGCTTGTGCGCCTCTCGCAGGATCGCCACAGCATGCCGTGATAATGGTACAAGGTGTTCGGTCTTGGTCTTCGTGACCAAGAATTTCCACTCGGCCTGGTCAAAATCAATGTCCTTCCACTCTGCCTGGCGCAACTCTCCGGGACGAACAAACACAAGTGGCGCCAGCTTCAGGGCACAGGCCACAACGAAAGAACCGTCGCACCCCGAAATCATCCGCAAGAGTGGCGCTGCCTGTTTAGGGTCGGTAGGTGCGGCCATGTGCTTTGACCTTACTGGTGGCATTGCTCCCCGCAAAGCATCCACAGGGTTAATCACGGCCTTCCCTGTGGCTATGGCATACCGAAAGACCTGCCCGAACGTAATCTTCACCCGTTTTGCAAGTTCCGGTGAACGGAGCTCTATCCGTTCAAGTACAGCCAGCATCTCCGGACTGCTGATCTCTGCTATCATCCTGATACCGATATATGGGAAAGCATCCCTTTCAAGCCGGGTCATAATGGTTTTGCCGTGGCACGTGCTCCATTGATCATTAAACTTACGGTGCCACTCTCTCGCTACTGCCTCAAAGCTTCCTTCCCCGCTGGCCTTGGCCTTTTCGACCTTCTTTGCAACTGCCGGGTCAATGCCTGCTGCTATCTGCCCCCTGATCTCATCCCGTTTTTTTCTGGCCTTGGACAAGGTGACGGTGGAATATTCCCCCAGGGAAAAAGAATTTTCTTTTTTCGCAAAGACAGTTTTCAGCTTCCACCATTTCTTTCCCGTGGGCTCGATTACCAACCACAGACCACCGCCATCTCGAAGGATATAAGTTTTATCTTTGGGCTTAGCGTTTTTGACTGAAGTATCTGCCAGCAGGTCTTTTCCTATTTTAGGCATAAAGTTCAATCTCCGTAACGGGTAAAGAATAACGGGTAAATGTCTCTACCCGTTACCCTACCCTTTAAACGGTTAAGACGCTTAACGAATTTCATTACATTCTCTTGAGCAACAAAAAACCCGCAAACCTTGTAGGTATGCGGGTTGAATGCACTTCATTGCACTTCATCAAATGTCCACTTGAGTTCCAGCACGGGACTTACACCCGTTTCCTCAAGATGAAAAAAAACGGCACACCATATCGGTGCGCTCAGCTAGTTTATATATCGAATTCAGGGGGAAAAAGATAGAGACAATTTGAAGAGCCACAGCGATGAAAACAGGGAATCCCCACGCCCTTCTCCGGAGTCAGCTGTGGCAAACCGCAGATCAACGTCCCGATGTAAGAGGGCTTCTTCCTGGAATTTTGCCTGCTACTTGCAGGCAAAAAAGGTGACGTAGTTGCCGACCTCCGCAACGCCGGCCTGCTGGATACCGTCAGCCAGCATGTTCTTGTTATGGTCTGGCGATCGCCGCCACCCCTCAAACTGTTTCAACGGGTTAGTGTAATTCCAGCCGACATTTTCGACACAGAGGTTGCTCCCGGACCGGTCAAACCGCTCCTGGAAATTGCGATGACTGAGCATCTTCTGCTGAAACATCTCAAAGCTATGTTTCTGTGCCAAATGCACGAGACCCGGCTCAAAACGCAACGAGTTGAGTCCATTTTCTTGCCGGTACTGATTAATCTGCGCCAATAGCGTCTCACCATAGAGGGTGACATCGGCTGGCCGCTTTTCTTTGGCCTGCGCCAAGACAGCCGCCACCGAGAACACCAGCAGCACTATAAACAGCAACACTTTCGTTTTCATTGATCTCACATCACACTCAAATAAAGACCACCTGCTTAACAGCTTAGCAAGCGGAGCAGGACTCATTTAAGACTTATTTCTTTTATCAAAAAAATCAGGATAGAGCTTTACCGCACAATCGGGGCAGATTCCGTGACTAAACTCAACCTCTGAATGCTCTTGAATGTACGCCTCAATCTGTTCCCAATAACCGCCGTCATTGCGTATTTTCTTGCATGAAGCACAAATAGGCAACATACCGCTGAGTTGCCTGATATCAATCAAGGCTTGTTCTAACTCTTGATTTCTCAAGCGAAGTTCCTGCTGTGAACGCGTACGTTCTGCTATTTCCTGCTGGAGCTGTGCATTGAGCTCTTCCACCTTCGCTTTCCCCTCAGATAAAAACGAGCTCAGCGCCTCGTTGCGAAGGCCCATTTCAAGGGCACGCAAGCTAGCGGTATGCATCACCTTACCTGTCTGGGCTAGAATGGCGATAAAGACAAATCCCAGAAGCCCGAGAACTGTGTACACCAACCCGCCTTCTGCAAGCAATCGAAGCGATAATGGCACCATTGACAGCAAGAGAAATGAAAGATAGGCCGGCGTCCATATACAATACTTGGCAACCGCAACTGCACTTAGGGCCGAGATGCATATTGGCCAGACCAACTGATGCAAAGGAGAATTATTCGGCCATAAAAACAAGGGCGGCAAAGCCCACATTAAACCGGAAGCGACCACGCCAATGACTTGCAGCTTTGCCCACCGATAAACATCAGCCTCAACTGGCGCCTTTTGTTGAAAAACTGCATTCAGGAAACCTCTTGCAGAGGTGAACAGAAACAAAACACCGACCCACAGCCAAAGTTTCCATTGAGGAATAACGTGCCAGAGGATAATGCAAGCTGAAATCGCAATAAAAAGAGTCCCGACCAGGCCACCCCATGTTTGCTTAAACAGCTGTTGTACCTGGGCCTCGCGAACCTTAAGGGTAATATCAGGGTTTTCCTTGGTCTCCCATGCATCTCTCGTTTCGTTCATTTCCATGCAATGTCTTTACTCATCGTTGTCACTTCTGCAAGGCTCCAAGGTAATCCACTGATTTTATCTTGCTTTCTCTCCCACACCTGCCGACGCCCTGTCTTTAGAGTGGTCCTTGGCCACCAGCATATAGATGGAGGGGATGATGAACAGGGTGAACAGGGTGCCGATCGCCATACCACCAACCAAGACCAGACCGATGGAATTTCGGGCCGCAGCACCGGCACCGGTGACCAGAGTCAGGGGGAAATGGCCGGCAATGGTGGCCCCGGTTGTCATAAGAATCGGCCGCAACCGGGTCATGGCCGCTTCAAGCACCGCCTCCCGCTTGCCCAATCCGCTCGCCTGCAATTTATTGGCAAACTCGACAACGAGAATACCGTTCTTTGAAACTAGTCCGACCAGGGTCACGAGACCAACCTGAGAATAAATATTCAGCGTCGTGGTCCAGCCCTTGGTCCAGAAAGGAACATTGGGGTCGGGCATTTTGAGGAAAGTGAAAATCAGAGCCCCGAACATGGCCAAGGGCACGGATCCGGCCAGGATGACAAAGGGATCACGGAAGCTGTTGAACTGTGCTGCCAGCACCAGAAAAATGAGGAGAATCGCCAAACCAAAGGCCTGGACAAACTTATTGCCTTCAACCCGGAGTTGCCGCGACTCGCCGGTATAATCGAGCACATAGCCCTGGGGCAGGATCTTGGCCGCCTCATCCTCCAAAAATCGTAGGGCTTCGTCCAGAGGACGGACAGCGACCCCGCTGATAATAACGGCATTCAACTGCTGAAACCGGTTGAGCGAGCGCGGCACCGTGCTGTTCTTCAGGGTGGCGATGGTGGAGAGCGGCACTAATTGCCCGGCGGGACCGGTGACGTACACATCTTTGAGCTGATCGGGGTTGAGACGGTCCACCCGCATGACCTGGGGCACGACCTTATAACTACGGCCAGCGATATTGAAGCGGTTAACAAAATTGCCGCCCACCATGGTCGACAGATCGGCCCCGACCTGTTGCAGGTTCAAGCCGAGGGTGGCCACCTTGTCGCGATCAATGACGATCTCCGCTTGGGGTTGGTCGATCTTGACATCGATCATGGGTGGAAAGGCGAACATATGGCTCTGCATGGCCGCCAGCTGAATTTTTTGGGCGAATTGGAGGATCTGATCCGGCTCAGCCGTTGAGGCCAAGACAAACTCCACCGGAAACTGGCCGCCGCCGGGAAGTGCGGGAGGCGTCACCGGAAAGACGCGAATACCGGGGATGCCACGCAACTTCTGCCCGACCTCCGGCATAATCTCAAAGATCGTCCGTTTGCGTTCCTGCCAGGGCTTGACCACCATGCCGCTAAAGCCTGAGCTAGGCATGGTCAACTGGAAAACAAAATTGGTTTCGGGAACACTGAGGAACGCCTTGTTCACCGCCGCGGTAAAATGGGTGTTCTGATCGAGAGTGGAGTTGGCGGCCGAATCGACGATCCCGAAAATAACCCCCTGATCTTCAGTGGGTGCCAGTTCCCTGGCCGACATCTTGAACATGGGAATGGCCAGCAACCCGAGAACTATCCACACCAGGTAGACCGCAGGCCGGTAGTTGAGAGTGGCTTGCAGCCAGCGGCCGTATGCGGCCCGCAGCCGTTTGAAATCACGTTCTATTTTACCGGCAAACCCATGTTCGGTCATTCCCGCTTTGAGCATCCGGGACGACATCATCGGTGACAAGGTCAAGGCGACCACACCGGAGATCGTAACCGCGCCTGCCAGGGTAAAAGCGAATTCACGGAACAGCGAGCCGGTCAAACCGCCCTGAAGCCCGATGGGCGCATAGACCGCCGCGAGGGTAATGGTCATGGAGATGATTGGGCTGACCAGTTCGCGGGCACTGAGCAGGGCAGCGTCGAGGGGCGACTTTCCCTCGCTGAGATGACGCTCGACGTTCTCCACCACCACGATGGCATCGTCGACCACCAACCCCACGGAAAGGACGATCGCCAGCAGCGTCAGCAGATTGATCGTAAACCCGAACACCTGCATGAGAAATATGGCCCCAATGAGCGACAGTGGGATGGTGACCACCGGAATGAGGGCGGAGCGGAGCGATCCGAGAAAGAGGAAGATGATGATGACTACGATCAGCAACGTCTCGCTCAGGGTTTTGACCACCTCCTGGATAGCATTTTCGATGTAGGCAGTGCCGTCATACGCGATCCGGCCGGTCAAGCCGTTGGGTAGCTGTTTGCTGATCGCCTCCAGCTCAACCCGGACCCGCTTGATCACATCCAGGGAGTTGGCGTTAGGCAGGGGCCAGATGCCCATGAACACCGCGGTCTGTCCGGAGAACCGCACCTCGGCTTCGTAATCCTCGGCACCAAGGACCACCTCGCCGATATCCGAAATCCGTACAATGGCACCGTTCTGTTCTCGTATCACCAGGCGCTTAAAATCATCGATCGAGCGCATATCGGTGTTGACCGTCAGGTTGACTTGGATCATCGAACCTTTGGTCTTGCCCACCGCTGCCAGAAAATTGTTGGCGGCAAGCGCCTGACGCACCTGTACCGGGCTGACGTTGAAAGCGGCCATGCGTGCCGGGTCGAGCCAGATGCGCATGGCAAAGGTCCGCGCCCCCAGGATTTCAGCCCGCTGGACGCCCTGGAGTGCTGAGAGTCGCGGCTGAACGATCCGCACCAGGTAATCGGTAATCTCGTTCTGCTGCAGGACATCAGAGGTAAAACTGAGATAGGCCGAGGCAAACTGGCTATCAGCAGATTCAACATTGATAATCGGAATTTCAGCCTCGGGCGGCAGATCGCCGCGTACCTGATCAACCTTGGAACTGATCTCGGACAGGGCCTTGATCGGGTCGTAGTTGAGCCGCAGACGGGCGGTGATGGTGGATCGGCCCTGGGTGCTTTGTGACTGAATATAATCAATGCCATCGGCGGCGGCGATAACGCGCTCCAGCGGGGTGGTGATGAAGCCGCGGACCAGATCGGCATTGGCGCCAACATAGGTGGTAGTGACAGTTACCGCTGCATTATCGCTGCGCGGATACTGGCGGACATTGAGCGAACTGATGGCCTGCAAACCGGAAATGATGATCAGCAGACTGAGCACCAAGGCCAGTACAGGCCGCTGGATAAAAATATCAGTGAATTTCATGGTTCAACTGTCCTTGGGCTTGGGCGCCAGCTTAAATTCGGGAGCAAGCGAATTGTCGACGACAACGCCCTGACCGTTGCGCAGCTTGAAGACCCCGGTGCTCACCACGGTCTCTTCGGGATTGACTCCAGAGAGCACCGCCACAAAATCGCCGCTTTTCTCACCGAGGC
>CAITZN010000068.1 GCA_903896915.1 uncultured bacterium | reverse complement strand
CGATCAGGTCGCCGCCGGGCAGCTGCACCCCAACCTGCCCGTACCAGCCGTTGACGGCACCATGCACCAGAGGAATATTATTACTGGTACAAAGAACCGCCAGATCCCGCCGGGCCAGGGCGGTGTCGAGACAGTCGACCACCACATCGACCTGCAGAGCGTCTTCTCCGGCAACGGCTCGGAAATCCACCGGAAAGGGGGTCACCGCACAAAAGGGATGGATAGCCACCGAGCGGGCCGCCGCCACTTCAGCCTTGTTTTGCCCCATGGTTTGGCCTTGGGTCCGGCTCAATGCGTTGAGCTGGCGGTTGCAGTTACTGGGCGAAAAGACATCAGGATCAAAAAGGTGCAACTGCCCCACCCCGATGCGGACCAGTTCCTCGATCACATAGCCGCCCAGACCGCCGCAGCCGACGACAGCCACCCGGCTCTCTAGCAGGGTCTGTTGCTGGTCGGGAGTCAGGGCACCCTGATTGCGGGAAAAACACTCTGAAAATTGTGGCATCGGCACAACCCGGCTGGAGGGAAATTGACTACAAGTATTTTTTTCAAGGTACTGTCACTACCGCTTCCTGTCAATTGCTCTGCAGCAAGTGTCGATGCGTTGCCTTATCCGCAAAAAAATATTCAGGTCGCCTTTCATCCCAGGCAAATGAGAGTAACTAAACCAAGCGGAACAACAGATGCGGAAAAATCGTAACACCTCCCGCGGAGAACCCTCCCGCCCCTCGGGATGGATGCGGTGGCTCACCATCGTCATTCGTACCGCGCATATCGGGGTTGCCGCTGTGTTTTTCGGCGGCTGCGTGCTCCATGTCCCCTTCGCCCAACTGGCAGGCTGGCATCATCTGACCATTGCCACCGGCAGTGGTCTCCTGCTCCTCGAATGGTTCCACGACCCGCAATGGCTGCATCGCGGCAAAGGCCTATTGACACTCCTCCACGTTGGCTTGGTGGCCCTCGTCCATATTGCCCCCGGCCTGACCGTCCCGCTCCTCTGGGGGGCTTTGGTCAGCGGCTGTATCGGCAGCCACATGCCGCGCCGTTTTCGGCATTGGTCACTGCTGTATGGCAGGGAGGTTTGGGAAAAACGATGAAATACCAAGGAGAATATTCTTCAGTCTTTCAGTGAGGAATCCCTTTGTTCCAGAAAAGAGCGATAATTGTAGAGCACGATTCGGTTGATGGTAGGGAATATTACGATAAAGAACAAATGAATTGAGAGGAGGTAGGTATGAGCGTAGGAAAAATGCTGTTATGCAGTCTGATGGTAGCGATTTTCACCACCAGTTCGGCCTTGGGCGAAGAGAAAATCCTGAAAATGTCGACCACCACCAGCACCCAGGAGTCCGGATTGCTCGATGTGCTGCTGCCGGCCCTGGAAAAAGATACCGGCATCACGGTCAAGGTGATAGCCAAGGGCACGGGAGCCGCCATCCGTGACGGCATCGACGGCAATGTCGATGTGATTTTCGTCCACGACCCGGCGCGGGAAGAGGCCTTTGTCAAGGATGGCTACGGTACCAAACGGTATGCGGTGATGCACAACGATTTCATCCTGGTCGGGCCGGAAAGTGACAAGGCAGGGATTAAGGGTACGGCCGAAGG
>CAITZN010000067.1 GCA_903896915.1 uncultured bacterium | reverse complement strand
GTAGCAGAGAATCTTTGCGACAACCGTCTCCGCCGGGTCGATCTCGATCGCTATCTCGATTGGATGCAAGATATGGCAAGTGAACCGGATTGGGCGGTGTTGGATCTTCGTCACCCACTTGAGGCTGCCCCTTATGTCGAGAAATTCGGGGCGGGCCGATGGATAGCCCTGCAGTATGAGCAGATTCGTGAGCGTTATGCTGAGCTGCCGACCGATAAAACTTTCATAATCATCTGTAATGCCGGCACAAGATCCTACGAGGTTCAAGTCTTCCTTGACCATCTCGGAAAATACGATACCATGGTATTATGTGGTGGTTTGAATGTTATCAGTCGGTTGGGTGTCGACTGGTTTGTGAAATAGGAAGAGAAAGAAACGTCCGATTTTTAACAGGGGTGGGGTATGGCAGAATTGAACACTGAGCACATGATTGAAGAAATTCAAGCAAATATCCAGACCGGTGACGCCCTCAAAGCTCGCCTGGTTTTGGATCATCTTGGCGAGGTTGATAAAAAGACGCAGAACAGACTGCTCTATGAACTGTCGCGTGGAGAGATGGAATTTACCGTGCCTTTGTTGAATTATCTGCTGGTGTCGCATCCTCAAATGGCTGCCGGTCTACCGATTATTCGGGAAACCCTTTTCTCTAATCTGATTGCCTATCCGGAAATATTGCTCAAATCACTGGCAAATAAGGAAATCACTGACAAGACGGTGATGATCGAACTGGCTGGGGAATTGAAATTTGAAGACGCGACCCCGGCCTTGATTGACCTGTTGGCTGAAGCTAAGGATAACACCACCATTCGACTGATCATTCAAACTTTGGGGTTGATCGGTAATCCAGATTCGATCAACACCCTTACGGATTTTCTCTATGCAGCAGACCGTGAACTCATTATCGCCGCCATTCAGGCGCTAGGACAGTTTGCGACCTCTACCGCCATGCATCGGCTGGCTGAACGGATGGGAACGGACAATGAACTGGATCTGATCATCCTCGGCATCTTTGCCGATGTTCAGGATCAGGTGTCCCTGGAAAAGTTGAACGCCACCCTGCGTTCGCATTACGCCCATATGCGGATCTATGCCAAGGATGAATTGATACGTATTGGGGTGAAAGCGGTACCGGCGCTGATTGAGAATCTCAAGGAGGGGGATAACGATTTGTCGGTGCATACACTCAATGTTTTGGGTGACATTGGGGATGAGAGTGCGATTATGCCGATCCGGGCCTTGCTCAACACGATGCCTAAAAACGCGAATGTCCGCTTTGCCGCCTATGAGGCACTGGCGCTGCTGCCGTTACGCAAAGGTGCCTACACCCTGGCTTCCGGTCTGACCGATAGTGAAGATCATGTCTGTACCGCAGCTGCCAGGGCAATTGATCGTAATTTTAACGAAATTCTTGCGGTCGGTATTAAAAACATGATCCGGCCTAAAAATGACGAGGCTCGCCATATTGTCAAAATCATTGTCAATGCCCAAGTCGACAATCTCTTTCTCAGCCTGGCGAAGGAAGACTATTTTCAGGAAATGGCTCTGATTTATCTGCCCCATGCCCATCGGGATACCAAAGATCACTATGACGCCCTGTTGAGACAGGCAGGTATGGATGATTTTGCTGCGAAGATTTCGGGTGATGAAAAGGAGAGCAGTGCTCGGGTCAAGGTGTGTGCGGTGGACGATTCACGGATGATCCTCAATATCTACAAGGCTACCCTGCACGAACTCGGTTTTGAGCCCGTACTTTTTGAATTTCCGGCTGGGGCGCTGGAGTGGATCGCTAAGGAAAAGCCAGCCCTGGTGCTCACCGATCTCAATATGCCTGAAATCTCAGGTATCGAACTGACCGAAGGGATACGAAAGATATATTCTCAACAACAATTGCCGGTGATCATGGTGACCACCCAGAGTGATGTTCAGGATCACGAGGCAGCCACAACGGCAGGGGTAAACAGTATTTTGATCAAGCCTTTTAACGCCGAATCTCTGCGGGCGGCTATGGCTAAATATATCAAGGTAACCTGAGCGGGGCAGGTGTTAGACCTCATGGTTCACACAGGCATGAATTTTTATCTTTTGATTTTTTTGAGATATTCAGGAAGCTGGTCGAAATAGCGGCCAACATCTTCCGGCTGGTGGGCGTCGGAGCCAGCATAGAGCTGGATGCCTCTTTCCATGGCGCTTTTGATGATCCAGGGAGCAGGGAAAGGGGCACCCCGGTAATCAAACCCCGAGGTGTTGATCTCCAACCCCACTTCTTTTCTTTGCATCCCATCCAGCAGCAGCTCTATCTGCTGCCGATGGTCTTCGTTGAATTCGATTCCCGGATAGTGCCGTAACACCGCATCCAAGTGACAAAGGACATCGCAGTCGATTATCTCAATAGCCTCGATCAGGGCGTTGAAATACCCGGTGACAATCAGGTTAATACCAATGGCTGCCAGTCGTTTTAGGCTTATTGGGTTGCGGCTGAGCAGATTGAGGTGGACTCCCTTATGACAATGAAAGTGGCATGAGAGGCCGATCCGGTCCCAAGGATATTGCGCCAGTTTTTCCTGAAGGGTGCTGGTCGCTACTGGATTATATCCCGTTTCAACTCCCAATCTGACATCAATGATGCCGTGGTAGTGTTGCTTCAGACGCATCCCTTCTCGAAAATAGTAGTCAAATTCCTCTTTTTCCAACCAACTCCGTGAATGGTATTGAATCTCAGCTTCTAAATGCTCCAGGAAAATTATGGCTGCTAATCCCCGTTGCACGGCTTTTTCGACGTATTCCTCCATCTCGCCCACTGCGTGGTTGCAGAGACGGGTGTGGACATGACCATCGGTCGTTGTGTCAATAAGAGGGGGCATGCTAAGCGGGAGAATCAGGGAAAGAGATGGGGGAGAGAGAATGGTGAGGAATCAGGCATTTCCTTTGGGAAAGAAATGGAGGACTCCGTCGATATCAGAAGTGTCACAGACGTCACCCATCTCCATGTCGAGGTCGATGAACCTTTCCAGGTCGTTCATCTCGACCGAGAAAGTGGGTCCATCGGGCAGGTGATAAATAAGGGTGTTGACTTTGCTTAAATCAAGGGGATTGGAAAAAATTTTTTTCATGTACGCAAAATATCCAAAGTGATAAATAATATTATTATACATATTAGCAGGTTTAGGGTGGGAAAAACATAAAATAAGCAAGGAGTATAGCCGATTTTATCGGGTGAGACATTTGTCAAATATTGAAATCATCCGGCTAGCTGTAGAAAATATTGCTTATAATCGAATAGTTATGATGATAAATTCGTTTTGTCCCAATAGGGTTTGACACAGGGACATCGCATGGTAAAATGTCTGTTTTTGCACTCTGCTCATAATGAGCACAACATTTGATTCGAATCCGCACTTGCAAGAGGTACTTCATGCTGACAAAACAACATATTGATGATGATTCCGATTTTATAGAATCTACTGATAAAAATCCATCCAATATTCTGCCTGAAAAATTGACACTCGATTCGCACTTGCAGTTTGAGTGCCACCCCAAAGTCAGCTGTTTCACTGCCTGCTGCCACAATATAAAAATTATTCTTACCCCTTATGATATTCTTGTTCTTCGGAAACGTTTGAATTTACCAGCACACGAATTCATCACTGAATATACCGAACCGACCTATCTGGAAAAGACCGACATGCCGGGGGTGAATATCAAGCTGGTTGGCGAGAAAAATGGGTGCCCGTTTGTTACGCCTGATGGATGTACGGTGTACGAGGATCGTCCTTCCGCCTGTCGTTATTATCCGGTTGGAATGGCCGATTTTCATGAAGGCGGTTCAGATGATCCAACTGAGGATAAATTTTTCTTTCTGGTTAAGGAGCCCCACTGTAAGGGCCATGAAGAACCAAAACGATGGACAATCAGAGAGTGGCGGTCCGATCAAGGGGTTGATCTACGGGATGAGATGAACAAGGAATGGCTCCGACTGGTGATGCGTCGTAAGTCCTTCGGTCTTCAAGCGACGCTGAGTGAATTGGCGAAGCGAATGTTTTTCATGGCATCAACTGATCTGGATACCTTTCGAAAATTTATTTTTGAAAGTTCCTTTCTCGAGACTTATGAGATCGATGCGGAGACCATTGCTAAAATTAAAGAAGACGATGTGGCTTTGATGCTTTTTTCCTTCAAATACATGGCGAATACTTTGTTTGGTGCGGCTGGGATGTCCATCAAGGCAGAAAAAATACAAAAGAAGGTTGAGGAAATCAAGAGTCGCCAGGACGAAGCCCTGCAGCAGGCGGAAAAGGAATATGAAGAATTGAAGGCCGAGCGTGCCTGTCTAGAAGAGAAGCGACAGGCTGCCCTTAAAAAAGGAGATACTGGTAACTGATGAGTCGGGTGGCGACCTCCGTGTCCTCGATTTTGTAGATTGGCAGTTGTCATGTGTGTTGGGATTAGCCGGTTGGTTGAGCTGGCCACACCTTCGGTCTACTAACGGGTGGTCGGTCACAAGGTTGGCCACCCGTTCAAATATTTTTTTCTTAAAGAAAAAGCCCTGCCGGATAAACCGGCAGGGCTTTTGTACTTCATTACATCCGTAAAAAGGATGGTTTATTCGACATCAAGAGCCTTAGCCCAGCCCTTGAGCATCTTCCACGCCCTATTTACATCTTTCTGCGATGCAGCCATTAACGCATCTGCATGCTCCGGATTAGCCAGCTTCAGCATCCGGTAGCGGTTCTCGCTTAAGGCGTAATCGGCAAAGGGGATGGTTGGCTCTTTTGAGTCAATGACCATCGGGTTTTTGCCTTCAGCTTCGAGCGTTGGATTGTAACGGAACAGCGACCAGTGACCGCATTCAACAGCCTTCTTCTGCTGCTCAAGTCCCAGAGCCATGTTGATGCCATGGTTGATGCAATGCGCATAAGCGATGATCAAGGACGGCCCGTCATAAGCCTCGGCTTCCTGGATGGCCTTGATCGCTTGTGCCGGGTTAGCGCCCAGTGAAATCCGAGCGACATAGACCGTACCAAAGGTGGAGAAGATCAGTCCCATGTCTTTCTTGGGAGCGTTCTTGCCACCGGCTGCAAACTGCGCAACCGCGGCGCGCGGTGTGGATTTGGACATCTGGCCACCGGTGTTGGAGTAGACCTCGGTATCCATGACCAGAACATTGACGTTCTTGCCGGAAGCAAGGACATGGTCCAGACCGCCATAACCGATATCATAAGCCCAACCGTCACCACCGATAATCCAGACAGATTTTTTCACCAGATAATCGGCACAATTGAACAGCCGTTTAGAGATTTTGTCTGTTTTGCCTTCCAGCGCTGCCTTCAGCTCAGCAATTCGAGCACGTTGGGCTTCGATCTCACCTTGAGTAGCCTGGGTGGCTTTAAGGATGGAATCGGCTAACTTCTTGGTTATCAGACCATCTTTGACAGCGACACCGACCAGTTCGACAGCCTGGCTAGCCAATTTGTCGACAGCTTGACGCATACCCAAGCCGTGCTCAGCGTTATCTTCGAACAGGGAGTTGGACCAAGCCGGACCACGACCATCTTCACGCTTACAGTACGGGGTGGTTGGCAGGTTGCCGGTGTAGATAGAAGAACAACCGGTGGCATTGGAAGCCAGCATCCGGTCGCCGATCATCTGGGTAACCAGTTTGATGTACGGGGTCTCACCACAACCGGAACAGGCACCGGAGAACTCGAACAGAGGCCGTTTGAACTGGCTGCCCTTGATGGTGCCGACGTTGATTAGGCTGTCATCGATTTCCGGCAGGGCGAGGAAGGTCTTCCAGGTTGCAGCTGATGCCAGACGCAACTCTTCGGTGTTCGTCACCATGGCAAGAGCACGATTTTCGGTTTTGTTGCCGTCTTTGTCTTTCTGGCGTGCCGGACAGACGCTGACGCACAGTGTACATCCACAGCAGTCTGACGTGGAAATCTGCATGGTGAATTGCATGCCTTTGAATTCCTTGCCTACCGCATCAGCGGTTTTGAAGGTTTTATCGGCACCGGCAGCTTTGAGAGCGGCAGGAGTTGCAACTTTCATGCGGATACAGCCATGCGGGCAAACAAGCGAGCAGCGACCGCACTGGATACAGGCTTCTGCATCCCATTGGGAAACTGTTACCGCGATATTGCGTTTTTCCCACTGAGTGGTGGCGGTCGGCCAACGTCCGTCATTCGGGAATTCGGAAACTTTGATGTCCTCGCCGTGTCCTTCCATCATTTTGGCGGTGACGTTTTTGACGAAGTCGGGCGCGTCAGCCGGAACGATCGAAGGCATCTCGTGACCGGTAATTTTTTTCGGGATTTTGATCTCAACGATGTTCTCGATGGCACCATCAACAGCGCCGTAGTTCATGTTGACAACCTTGTCGCCCTTGTTACCGTAAGATTTCTTAATAGCTTTTTTGATGGCCTTGATAGCATCATCTTTGCTGATGATACCGGAGATCGCAAAAAAGGCGGTCTGCATGATCATGTTGATGCGTGCGCCCAGGCCGAGAGCAAGGCCGAGTTTAACTGCGTCGATGATGTAAAACTTAACCTTCTTGTCAATCATCTGCTTTTGCACAAGGCTTGGCAGGCTATCCCAGATCTGGTTTTTGTCGTAGCTGGTGGTCAACAGGAAGGTGCCGTTTGGCTCGAGGTTGGCCAGCATGTCATAGGTGTTGAGGAAGGCTGGGTTATGACAAGCGATGAAGTTAGCCTTGTTGATCAGGTACGGGGCTACGACCTGATTTTTACCGAAACGCAGATGCGAAACGGTCATGGAACCGGATTTCTTGGAATCGTAAACAAAGTAACCCTGAGTGGAGTTATTGGTTTCTTCGCCAATAATTTTGATGGTGTTTTTGTTTGCGCCGACTGTGCCATCACTGCCTAAGCCGTAAAACATCGCTTGAAACGTGCCGTTGCGGGCATCGGTACGAAAATCAGCATCCCACTCTAAACTGGTGTGCGAAACATCATCGTAAATGCCGATGGTGAAATTGTTTTTCGGTTGGTCT
>CAITZN010000066.1 GCA_903896915.1 uncultured bacterium | reverse complement strand
TTGATTTAAAGAGAGGGGAAAGTTCCGCCGTCAACATATCAACGGTGAGTGTACGGGATTGAGGCACACTGGTATTAGCAATATCACCGCCCCACCTAAAAAAACGGTCGGACAGAGCAGGTGCTAATTTTTTGTATTGTAGGTCACAGGCGGCTACTCACTAACCTTACGAATTTCCGCACCCAACCTTGTCATTTCTCCACCATATTCTCATATCCCCGTTCACTATGATAGATTCTTGAAATTTCCGTGATGCCACTGGCTGAAAGCACGGCGATGACGAGTGAAGCCGAAGCACGTAAATCCGTGGCCATGACCGGTGCACAGCAAAATTTATCACGACCGAGACAAAAAATCAGCAAAACCGCAGGCCAACCACATAACCTCAATTTTCACCTGTGGAATTCTTCCAGTTTTCTCTAATCCACTGAATCGCATCCTTTTGATTTGTTATTTCTCCAGGGAGTCGATCATGGATCAACTGTTCTACTTTACTCCCAAAACTGCCCACATCCCATGCTACGTGGTCGGTTAGGTGGTTGATAATATAAAAAACCTCCTCACCCTCTTTCCTGTTGAACTCCGTGGCATCTGGTATTCCAGAAATTCTGGGATCATCTTTTTCGTAATGAGACCAATTATATTCATACTTCAGGTTCTCTTTTGTGAATGTATCCATAGAGAGACCTCATTAATGGAAGGGCAATATCGAGTTGACAGCATCCGTAAAATTATTTTAAGCACCAAATATGACCTTTCCCACCTAAATTTCCATTAAAAAAAAGCACCTGGTCGGGCTGACCAAGTGCTAGATTTGTGCATTGTATAGTATCAGGCTACGGCTATTCCCTGACCTTGCGAATTTTGGCACCCAACCCTTGTAATTTCTCCACCATATTCTCATAACCCCGCTCAAGATGATAGATTCTTGAAATTTCCGTGGTACCGCTGGCTGAAAGCCCTGCAATGACCAACGAAGCCGAAGCACGTAAATCCGTGGCCATGACCGGCGCGCCACAGAGTTTATCACGACCAATGCCACGAACAACAGCGCGGGAGCCCTCAATAGTGATATCGGCACCCATCCGCTTCAGTTCAGCAACATGCATAAATCTATTCTCGAAGATCGTCTCGTGAATGATGGAAACACCATCACCTTGAACCATCAGGGCCATGAATTGCGCTTGGAGATCAGTAGGGAAACCGGGAAAAGGCAACGTGGTGATATCGATGCTATGCAGGCTGCAACGGTTTTTGCCGTTGATCTCTGGGCAAGAAACCGTCATGGAATTCTCAGCCGCCTCAATTTTAACCCCGCAAAGTGCCAATTTTTCTGAAAGTGCTGGGAGATGGGCAGGATTACAACCTGTAATGGTAACCGTGCCGCCCGTAGCTGCCACAGCAATCAGATAGGTCCCGGTTTCGATCCGGTCAGGAATAATGACCGATTCCGTCGCCTGCAATCGACCAACCCCATGAACAGTCAACCGATCAGTGTCCTTACCCTCAATAGCCCCCCCCATAGCCGTGAGCATATCAATGAGGTTGCCAACCTCGGGCTCCTTGGCCGCATTTTTTATAATTGTCGTTCCCTCAGAAATAACGGCAGCCATTAGTACGTTTTCCGTTCCAGTGACTGAAGGAGTGTCAAAATAAACGGTACCCCCCTGAAGCCTGCCCGTAACACTCGCTTCGACATAACCTTGCTCAAGACGTGTGGCGACTCCGAGTTTCTCAAAACCTTTCAAATGATAGTTGATAGGCCGAGCACCGATGGCGCACCCGCCAGGCAAGGATACACGTGCAAAACCTGACCTCGAAAGCAGAGGCCCCAGTACCAGAACTGAGGCCCGCATCGTTTTAACCAGATCATAAGGGGCCTCAACACCGGTCAGCTGATCGGTATTAATACGGATCGTTTGCCCGCTACGCTCCCACCTCGCACCCAGAATCTCCAAGAGTTTAAGCATGGTTCGGGTGTCACGCAGATCCGGAACATTATGCAGGGTATGCCAACCAGGGGCCAGAAGGGTTGCCGCCAGGAGAGGCAAGGCAGCATTTTTAGCGCCGCTGATGCTGACCGTGCCATACAGGGGAGAACCGCCTTCGATGATAAGTTTATCCATAACAAGTAGTTTAGAAAGTGGAATAAAATAAAATTTGAATATTTAAGTTTAAATATCAAACAATTGGTGCAAATCGAGCCTGCAAAACCCGAGGCCGTCCCGACCAGTCTTCGATCACTTGAACCTGCTCATACTGCCGGCTAGAATCATTAAACAAAGCGGTCACAGCATTTTCCTGATCCGCTCCAATCTCGAGAAAAATCCAACCGCCGGGTTGCAAAAAACCTTCCGCCCCGACTGCTATCTGCTCGATAAGTCGCAGACCTGTGGGTCCTCCCGATAGGGCCAAACGGGGTTCTGCCCTGCTGACCTCCGGCTCCAGGCCATTGATCTGATCATCAGCAATATACGGAGGATTACTGACGATGACATCAAATTTCCGGTTCCTGTTAAGCGCTGCAAACAGATCGCTACAAACCAACGCAATCAGATCGGTAGCCTGATGCCTGCTTATATTTTCAACGGCGATCGCCAAGGCGGCCTCAGAAATATCGACCGCAGTCACCCGACACCCGAGTTCTCTTGCGAGAACCACCGCAATTACGCCACTCCCGGTGCACATGTCAAGAGCGCATGAGACTGTACTGCTCCTGGAGCAAACAGCCAATACCCGCTCTAGGAGAAATTCTGTTTCAGGGCGGGGAATGAGGACAGCAGGAGAGACAACAAAATCCATTGACCAAAATTCCTGCGAACCGGTCAGGTGCTGCAGGGGAATACGTTGACTCCGGAGCGCAACGAGCCGCTGGTACTGTTGCATCGTAGAGTCGTCTACGGATTGCTTG
>CAITZN010000065.1 GCA_903896915.1 uncultured bacterium | reverse complement strand
TATCAACCACCCAGAAATACACACATATCAACATCGATCATCTCTCCAAAGTCTACGACCAAGCCCATCCTCAGGCCAAACGGAGCGATGGGTGAAAAACTAAAGCGACCTCAGGTCGAAAACCAGGGTAGGGATTGACTCCCTCTTGGATAATGTTTACAACTCCACACCATATTTCCTTTCTCTAAAAATTCATTTAATCAAAAACATGCAGACACCGAAAATTCGTTCCACCACTATTATCGCCATCCGTCACAAGGGTGAGGTTGTTATCGCCGGAGATGGTCAGGTTTCGCTTGGGGCGACCATTATCAAGCATCAGGCCAAAAAGGTCCGGCGGCTCTATCACGATCAGGTGATCACCGGATTTGCGGGGTCCACCGCCGACGCCTTCACCCTCTACGACAGGCTGGAGCAAAAACTTGAGCAGTATAACGGCAACCTGATGAGGGCGTCGGTTGAACTGGCCAAGGACTGGCGAATGGATAAGATGCTGCGCCGGCTCGAGGCCATGCTGATCGCCGTGGATGCCCAGTATTCCCTGCTCCTCTCCGGCACTGGTGATGTTATTGAGGGTGATGACGGCATTTTGGCCATCGGCTCTGGAGGACCCTATGCCCAGGCTGCAGCCCGGGCTCTGATAGCCCATTCCGATCTCGATGCTGCTGCCATTGCCAGGGCTTCACTGGAAATAGCCGGTACCATTTGTGTCTACACCAATACCAATATCGTTGTTGAGAAAATATGAAAGGATCGCAAAGACTCAATTCCCTCACCCCCAGAGAGACTGTTGTCGAATTAGATCGCTACATCATCGGCCAGGCCGATGCCAAACGGTCGGTGGCCATTGCCCTGCGAAACCGCTGGCGGCGGCAGCAGGTCGAGCCGTCGTTGCGTGAGGAAATCGCTCCGAAAAACATCATCATGATCGGGCCGACCGGAGTGGGGAAAACCGAGATTGCCCGCCGCCTTGCCCATCTCGCGCAAAGCCCATTTCTCAAGATCGAGGCCTCCAAGTTCACCGAGGTGGGCTATGTCGGCCGTGATGTTGAATCCATGATTCGCGATCTTACCCAACTGGCGGTGAACATGGTTACCAAAGAGGAGGAGGAAGGAGTACAGGGCAAGGCGGAAACCATGGCCGAGGAGCGTCTTTTGGATCTCCTGCTACCGCGGCCGTCCGGTCACCATCCCGGCATGTCCCCCTCTCCGCAACCCAATATCATCCCGCTCGGTTATGACAGCGGGGCCGCGAAATCGGAAGAAAACCGCGACAAAAGCACCAGAGAGCGGTTCCGTGAGATGTTGCGTCGGGGCGAGCTGGATGATCGGGTGGTCGAACTGGAGGTAGCTTCTTCTGGCGGCACTCCGGTGGTAGAGGTCTTTTCCGCCTCAGGCATGGAGGACATGCAGAGTTCTCTGCAGGAGGCCTTCTCCAAATTCTTTCCCAAGAAACGGCAGCCGAAAAAGATGAAGGTGTCTGAGGCCCTCGAATTCCTGAGAAAGGAAGAGGCGGAACGGTTGGTCGACACTGAGAGCGTTACCGAAAAGGCCATCCGTCGCACCGAACAGTCGGGGATCATTTTTTTAGATGAGATTGATAAAATCGCCTCGCGCGGCGGCTCCAGTTCCGGAACCCCCGAGGTCTCCCGGGAGGGGGTGCAGCGCGACCTGCTGCCCATTGTCGAAGGCACGACGGTGACTACCAAGTACGGGCCGGTGAAGACCGATCATATCCTCTTTATCGCTAGCGGCGCCTTCCATGTCTGCAAACCTTCCGATCTGGTGCCTGAGCTTCAGGGGCGTTTTCCAATCCGTGTCAATCTGCATGCCCTTGGTGAAGAAGATTTCTTCCGTATCTTGACTGAGCCGAAAAATGCCCTGATAAAACAGTATATTGCGCTCATGGCCACCGAGGATATCCATCTTGTTTTCGAGGATGCAGCAATCAGAGAGATGGCGCGGATAGCGGTGCAGGTCAATCAGAGGACCGAGGATATTGGTGCTCGGCGCCTACATACCGTCATTGAACGGGTCCTGGATGAGGTTTCCTTTGACGCCTCGGATCGCGAAGAACAGGTGTTCACGGTCACCGCCGATTATGTGCGCACCCAGCTGACTGAAATTTCCCAAAATGAGGATTTGAGCCGCTATATTTTGTAATATTGCTTATAGGTGGCCATCATATTTATTGTATAACTCCAACACTATAATAAGTTGACTATGAAACTGAACATTGAACCCGATTTGAAATATTGTCCCCAGTGCAATGACGAGTACCGCGAGGAAATTCAAACCTGTGCCGTATGCGGTATTGAACTGCTCACCGGAGTGCAGATGTTGGCTCGGGTGGAAGCCAGTCAGCAGAGAAAAGCGGCTCGTACCTTGGAAATTCTTCCCGAAGATCCGATGACCACGGTTCGAAAAGGGCCGGTGATGCAGATGAAACAGCTTCAATCTTTTCTCTTGGAGCAGGGCATCCCCTCGTTGGCCATCAAGGAGAGCCCTGAGAATTGCAACACAGGGTGTCGCGGCGGTGAACTGCTCCTGCACGTACGGACGAGCGATTTACAGGATGTTATAACAGCGTTGGAACAGGAGCATCGGCAAACCACCGGATTGTCGGACCATGACACTAGTCTTGTTGGGGCGGTGTACAATGTTCAGGCCGAAGAGGCGACTTGCCCGGCCTGTGGGTTTCGGTTTTCAACCCGTTCACCGACCTGTCCCGATTGTGGGCTCTGTTTCGCCTGAGTCTCCAGCCTGTCATTCACATAGTAACACCGTGAGGTTTGAGGTTGGACTTGCTTGACGGTAAAAGGGTGTTTGCTATACAATGATATAAACGTGATGGTGCTCATCCTTTCTTGTAGTGGCCGTCGCCAATATATAATTTTGGTATGTTCCGGGCTCTTGTATTGGTTATTACGGGTCAGCTTGGTCTTCATTGATTAGCCCTGTTGCAGGCTCCTTCGTAAGGTTGCTTATGGATATTGCCTCTGACCACGTCATCATTACCCTGACAACCGATTTTGGTCTGCAGGATCCCTACGCCGGTCAACTGAAGGGAGCACTGCTCAGCGGATGCCCCACCGCCACTATCATTGATATAACCCACGCCATCCCTGCCTGGGACGTGGTCACCGCTGCCGTTACCATTCGCACCAGCTACGCCTTTTTTCCGTCAGGATCGATCCATCTGGTTGTTGTCGATCCGGGTGTCGGTGGCCCGCGTTCGATTCTCGTTGCGGAGGGTGATAACCATTTCTTTATTGCACCCGATAACGGTATTCTATCGTTACTGGTCGTTGATCACAAGATTGAGACCATCCATAGGGTGGAAGATCCTGTTTTTTTTCCCTCATCCGTCAGTCCGACATTTCATGGCCGAGATGTCATGGCTCCTGTGGCAGCAGCGTTGGCCAATGGTCGTGCTGTGCACGATTTTGGCGCAACCGTGTCCCTGCAAACAATACAATTGATCATCGTGCCATCAGCTGTTCCGGAAGCAAAAAGTCTGCGCGGCCAGGTACAGCGTATCGATCATTTCGGCAATGTTCGCACCACCATCCGCGTCGGTCGTGGCCACTTAGAGACAGCTTCTTTCCAATCTCTTGAAATCAGCGGTCGTCGCATTGCAACCTTGGCTAGAACGTATAGTGAGGTTGCTTCCGGCGCTCTGCTCGTCTTAATCGACAGCTCAGGATACCTTGAAATCGCAGCAAATCAGGCGAGGGCAGCCGAGATTCTTGGATGTGTTCCAGGTGATCGGATAATTGTATATCTCGTGTAAGCATAAGTAGCATCACGGGTTTTTAGGAGAATTTTTGTAAAACAGTATCTATTAGAAATTTTTTTATTTGAGTCTTTTGTTTATTTTTGACAATGCGTTATGAATTATTCTATACGAACCGTTGGTATCCAATAATATCCAACGTAACACTTAACCGATGAAAAGGAGCTCTCATGAACAGCCTTATTAAATTTTCAGCGATTATGGCGCTGGCCACCCTGTTAACTGCCTGTGCTGGCGCAACCAAACAAGATCAGGGAACCGGCATCGGCGCTGGGGTCGGGGCTGGGCTCGGTGCGATAATAGGGCAGGCGATCGGCCACGACACTACGAGCACCTTGGTTGGTGCCGGTATCGGCGCGGTTGTGGGTGGCATCGCTGGTAATCAGATTGGGGCTTACATGGATAATCAGGAAAGAGCCCTCCGTGACGCCACGGCTCAATCTGGTGCCGCCAGCATCAGGCGCGATCAGGACGTACTGACCGCCACCTTCAAGAGTGATCTCTTTTTTGACTTCGATTCAGCGCAACTCAAGCCTGGCGCTTATTACGAACTCAATCGTATCACGTCCGTGCTCAACCAGTATCCACAAACCACCATTCGAGTTGAAGGCCATACGGATACACGCGGGAGCGTCCAATATAACCAGCAACTGTCGGAACGACGGGCTATAGCGGTGAAAAATGCCCTAGCGCAGCAAGGTGTAGACCCCATGCGTATTGAGGCTTACGGATACGGAAAATCACAACCGATATCATCGAGTGACGCCATGAATCGCCGCGTCAATATTGTGATCAATCCCGTTGTTCAGAACTAAGGGGTAAAAAAATATACAACAGGATGTTCGTTCGCTGTTTGTCGTTCATGTACGTCAGATCAAAGCTACATAAACACGAGGAGGAACACATGGCTGTCAAAGTACTTATCAAGAGGAAGGTTGGAAAGGAAGTTGCGCCGTTATTAGAGGCCCTGCTCAGGAAAATGAGAACTTTGACACTGAACAGAAAGGGTTACATCTCAGGGGAAACCTTTCATCGTGTCGATCAGGAGGGCGTCAGTTTGGTCATCAGCACCTGGCAAACCATCGATAATTGGCGGGAGTGGATCTTGAGCAAGGAAAGGATTGAATTGCAGGAACAGATCGACCAACTGCTCGGGCAGCCGACGGAGTGCGAAGTGTTTGAAAATTAATGAGATAGGATAGGGCTATAGTCGTTACCCTTGGCTGCTCCATCTCCTGGTATTAAAAAAGCGGTCCATCGTTTTATGATGGACCGCTTTTTTTTTCTCCCGATTGTTCAGTGACCGTTGCGACCGTTACCGTTACCATGGCCGTTACGTCGCTGCACCTCCGGTCTTTTCATTTCAACGGCAAGTGACTGTGCACCGCAGAGCCGGGTAATTTTGTGAAAAAGATCGGTACTCGGGCGGATGCTTATATCCTTCAGCACCTGGACATCGACTTCTCCTCGATTGTCGAAATGGATAGTGAGGCGTACCGGTATAGTTCCGTGGTGTTGATAGAGCAATTCCTTCAGTTCCAGCATGTGCTGGCGTGAAGTTGCCGTTGCTTGCAAGGTGATAATCGCTTTCTCGGCGTAATTTTCCAAGCTATCGGCCAGGGTTTTGACCTCTTGGGCCACAACTTTGGCGCCCCGTTCACCCTGCTGAACCGTGCCCACCACGATGAGCGGCTGGTCAGTGCCGAGAAGATGCGAGCATTCTGCAAAAGTTGATGGAAAAACAATCACTTCTAGGCTATCGCTCATGTCTTCCAGGATGGTAAAGGCCATCCGCTCTCCTTTTTTTGATTTGTGCTCCTTGTAATTGTTGATCAGGCCGCCGATTCGAACCACCTGACCATCACGTAGTTTTCCCGCACCGGCAATGTCGGTGTCGACCACCCGGCGGAGATCGGTCATGACTCCTTCCAGCGGGTGCCCGGTGAGGAAAAATCCCACGGTCTCTTTTTCACTGGCAAGCCGTTGCAGTTTGGGCCACTCCTTGATGTCCGGGAGTTCGATGTCCACGGTTTCGGCCTGTTTGGTTGCTGACTGGCCGATAGTGAAGAGGTTCATTTGGCCGCTCATGCGATCCCGCTGTACAGCCTTGGCTCGTTCGATACATTGATCAAGAATTTCCATGAACTGCGCTCGGTGTCCATTCATCGAGTCAAAGGCCCCGGCTTTGATCAGGCTTTCGATCACCTTGCGGTTGACCTTGGAGCTATCGATTCGGCCGCAGAAATCGCTGAGCGAGCGATAAGGACCGTTATTTTCACGGTCGGCCAGGATGGATTCGAGCGCCGCTCCGCCCACATTTTTCACCGCAGCCATGCCGAAACGGATGCGGTCATTGATGACCGTGAAATCGCTGAAGGATTCGTTGATATCCGGGGGCAGTACCTCTATCTTCTCTTGGCGACATTCGTTGATGTATTTGACCACCTTATCGGTATTTTCCACGTCGCAGGAGAGCAGGGCGGCGAGGAACTGAGCCGGGTAATGGGCCTTGAGATAGGCAGTCTGGTAAGCGATGAGGGCATAGGCCGCGCTGTGGGATTTGTTGAATCCATAGCCGGCAAATTTAGCCATGAGATCGAAGATGTACTTGGCTTTGTCCTCCGGGATGTGGTTGGCCTTGCACCCGGCCATGAACTTGCCGCGCTCTTTCTCCATCACCTCCGGGATTTTCTTGCCCATCGCACGGCGGAGTATGTCGGCATCGCCTAAGCTGTAGCCGGCCAGGATATTGGAGATCTTCATCACCTGTTCCTGGTAGACGATCACCCCGTAGGTTTCTTTGAGCACGGATTTGATTTGCGGCAACGGATAATCGGCGGGCTGGCGGCCATGCTTAGTTTCGACAAAGGTGTCGACCATGCCGGAATCGAGCGGCCCCGGGCGGTATAGGGCGACTAGCGCGATCAGGTCGGAGAACTGTTCCGGCTGCATCTTGATCAGCAACTCGCGCATGCCGTCGCTTTCCAGCTGAAAGACGCCCAAGCTGTCGCCGCGGCAGAGCAAGGCATAGGTCTTGGGGTCGTTCATCGGGATTTTACGCAGATCGACGGCGGAGCCGAGGTCGAATGCAACGAGCTTCAAGGCTCGGTCGATGACGGTCAGGGTTTTGAGGCCGAGAAAGTCGAATTTGATCAATCCGGTCTTCTCGGTGTACTTCATGTCGTACTGGGTCAGGATCTCCTTGTTCGGACCAACGCAGACTGGCAGAAATTCCACCATGGGCCGTGGCGAGATGACGACCCCGGCCGCATGGGTCGATTTATGCCGGGCCAACCCTTCCAGAGTCTGCGAGATGGAAAGTAGTTCGCGGACATTGTCCTCTTTCATAGCCTCACGAAGTCGGGGTTCCTTCTCGATGGCTTTTTTCAGGGTAATTTTTTACTCTTCAGGTACCAGCTTGGCATTCCGATCGACAATGGGCAGGGGGATTTCCAATACCCGGCCGACATCGCGAAGCACAGCCCG
>CAITZN010000064.1 GCA_903896915.1 uncultured bacterium | reverse complement strand
TTTTCCATCTGACGGTACATCTTTTCGGCCAGGCCAACGCTCTGCTTTTGGGAAATATTTTTAGCAATTTCCTGGTCGAGCATGTCCTGATAGATCGCGGTAGCGTTATCTTTCTTGAATACCCCGCCGTCAGGAACAGTCTTACGCATGGATTTGAAAAGAGACTGGACAAAAATCGCTTCAAAATCCTGACAGGTTTTTTTCAAGGCTTTTTTGTCTTTCTGAGAACGACTGGTATTGGGAGCGTGTTGTGAAGCGGCCAGCAGGGTTGTGGGATCAATTGTGGATTTCATGTGTGCTGCCCAAAAAAGATAGGATTGTTTCGTTCCTAAACGCCGGGAACAAGGGGATTTTCAAAAAAAACGGATTTCGTAAGCAAAGATGGCGCATGTTGTCGATTAGAGAACAACGAGTTCGCCCTGTAATGCACCTGCAGCCTTGATCGCTTGAAAAATGGCGATGAGGTCGCGTGGGGTGACGCCTATAGCATTCAGCGCCCTGGCGATTTCGCCGATATTGACCCCCATTTGCAACACCACCAGGTTACCTTTTTCTTCAACCGCGCTGACTGTTGTTTTCGGAGTAACGGTAGTTGTACCGGCGCTCAACGGATTGGGCTGGGTGATCTCAGCGGAATCGGTGATAATCAGGTTGAGGTTTCCGTGCGATACCGCGACCGTCGAAATGCGGATATCCTGGCCCATGACAATGGTGCCGGTGCGTTCGTTCACCACAATCCGTGCTGGTCGATCCGGGTCAACGTCAATACGTTCCAGGGCAGAAATGAAAGTCACCAGGTCGCCCTTGAATCCTGATGGTTTCTGGACTTTGACGGACCTGGAATCCATGGAATGGGCGGTACCAGTGCCGAAATGGCTGTTGATGGCTTCGGTCATCCGAGCGACTGTGGTGAAATCGGTCTCACGCAGCTGATAGAGAAGATCGCCGCCTGGCGGCATGGCGAAATTAACGGCTCGTTCAATAATGGCGCCGCCGGTGACCCGACCGGAAGTCGGGAAATTTTTCTGAGCCTTGGCCCCCTTGCCGCCAAAAGCAATACCACCGCCTGCAAGCGGGCCCTGCGCCACAGCGTAGGTGTTGCCATCCGGCCCCTTCAACGGTGTCATTAGCAGGGTGCCGCCGGAAAGGCTGGATGAGTCGCCAATAGAGGAGACCAGAATGTCGATCGCTGATCCAGGACGGACAAAAGGCGGCATCTGGGCGGTTACCATGACTGCGGCGATATTTTTGGTCTTCATCTGTTTAAAGACATCAGCAGTCATCGCGACGCCCATCCGTTTCACCATGTTGACGATAGCCTGCTTGGTGAACACTGATTTGGTGGTATCGTCACCGGTGCCGTTGAGGCCGATGACCAGACCATACCCCATCAGCTGGTTATCACGGACGCCTTCGATATCGGCGAGATCTTTGATGCGGGTCGCCTGGACCTGTGCGCTGGTCAGCAGGAGGAAGGCCGTCAATATGAGGCCGGTCAGGCAGAGTCGATGTTTCATAGTATTTCGCTCAAGGGCGTAATCAAAAGGGCCATGTGTTATCCAGAATACGACCCAGCCATCCGGGTCTCTGTTTATCGGAAATAGAGCCTTTGCCGGTGTAGGAGATCTGTGCATTGAGGATATTTCCTGAATCCACGGTGTTGTCGGCCATGACATCGTAGAGCCGGACAATTCCGGTCAGGTAGATGATCTGGTTTTCATTGTTGACAGTCACCGATTTGCCGCCCCGAATTTTCATGTTGCCGTTCGGGTAGACCTCAATAACCTGAGTGGTCAGGGTGGCGACCAGATCTTCCGCTCGGGTAGTTTTGCCGCTGCCGGAAAACTTGTTGTCATAATTTGCATCAACTAAAGCCGAAGGCGTGACGTTACTGTTGCCGGCTGCCACTGATTTCTCTAATCCGAAGAGGCTGGAAATACCGGCTGCCATGCTCGACGAACGATCCGTAGCAGTGGTGGCTACTTTAGAGGCGCTCGCTTTTTCCTTAATGATGACCGTGACAATATCACCGACCCGGCGGGCTTTGACATCGGCCAGCCAGTTGCCTTCATCGCCGTTCCACAGGGTGCCGGGCGATTGTGGCTTGGGGTTGGCCGTTACAGGCTCTTCAAGCGGTTCGGTGATAGCAGTTACTTCGTGAGACTTGGAGGAGCAACCTGTGAGCAAGGCAGCTACGAGCAACAGCAGAGCAAAAGCTGCCGATGGGCTCGACAACCAGGTTCGCAAGAGGGATGGGCTGCACAAAGATGATCGATACATAATTAAAACTCCACGGAGACGATGCCAGGGCCATCCACCCGGCAGAAAATCAATTTACTGGAACTGGCATTTTTCACTCGAATGGTTTCGCCGAGCCGCCCGTTTGCCTTAGCTGTTCCGCTAGTGGAGATCTGTAGTTCTCCCTTCTGCGCGATGATCTTAACCTGGTCGCCATCTTTGATAATGGGAGGCGAAACGATGTGTTTCTGCTCGATTGCCTTGCCTGCATTGACATTGCGGGCAATCTGCATGCCGATGAGCTGTTCTTTAGCCATGAAAGGTTTGTCGATTACGCAGATATTTTGTTGTTTCAAAACAATGTTGTCTTTGGTGATCAATTCACCTTTGTGCAGATTGACTTCAGCAGTGACAACATTGGCAAAAGACTCAAGCTTGCCACGGGCAATACTGGTACCAGCTGGTTTGCCGTCCACGGCGAAAGATATAGAAAAACTGGAACTGCCCAATATTTCTGGAAGGGAAGGCTTAACCTTCCAGCTCAGGGTGCCAGTTGGTACGTTCAATTCATCCGCTGGGTGACCAGGAGAGAAGCGGATCTCGCCTTTAGGGAGTTTTTCGCTATTTTCTTTTAGATAGTCGGCGATGATTTTTTGTACTTGCTCCTGGGTAATACGGTTGCCCTTGCGGTAGACCGTTATAGTCTCGCTGCCTTGCCAATCTACATTGGCGACTTCAGGCCGGTAGCGGAGAGAGGCTATCACTGTGACCGTAGTGAGTTCTTTACCGGTACCTGGAGCAGGGGCAGTTGTCACCGGGAGTTGACCGATGGTGTAGGCTTCGTTGCCAGCAGGTTCGATGACGGCAATATCGGCGAGCAGTACCTTGGCGGCATTGACGTTGGCTTTAGCCTGAAAATTCACCGAAATCTGGGCTTCAGCGTTTATGGCGAACGTCAATAAAGCGGCAGTGATGAAAATGAGTGGCGAGTTTTTCAAGTAATTACTTTATGTTGGATACTGTTTGCATCATCTGGTCTGAGGTTGAAATCACTTTTGAATTGATTTCAAAGGCCCGTTGGGCTGTGATCATGTGGGTCATTTCCTCAACCAAATTGACATTGGAGTTCTCTACATATCCCTGGAGCAGCGTGCCGACTCCGTTGCTACCCGGAGTACCAAGGGTAACTGCGCCCGATGCATCAGTCTCACGCAATAGGTTGCGGCCAATGGCGATCAGGCCTGCGTTATTGGCGAAAGTCCCCAGTTCAAGGGTGCCGAGCTGTGTGGAGGTTGTGGTATTGCCTACAATGGCACTGACTACGCCGGTCTGGCTGATGGTCAATTCCGTTGCGTCCGCAGGAACGGTTATCTCCGGCAGGATGGGGAAGCCGTCTGATGTGGTTATTCTGCCAGCGCTATCGAGTTTTAAATTGCCGGCCCTGGTGTAGGCGATATTGCCGTCGGGCATTGTGACCTGGAAAAAACCATTTCCTTCGATAGCTACATCAAGTTTATTTTCGGTTTGAATGATATCACCTACAGTGAAAATCTTAGTCACTGCACCGGTTTTTACACCTAAACCTACCTGGATGCCGGTGGGAGAGGCTGTGTCGGACGAAGTGGGACTGCCGGGAACTTTCATGATCTGATAGAGCAGATCCTGGAAATCGGCCCGACTCTTTTTGAAACCGCTCGTCGAAACGTTGGCCAGGTTGTTGGCGATAACGTCCATGTTGAGGTTCTGGGCGGCCATGCCAGTTGTCGCAGTGTAGAGTGATCGCATAGAGTGAGCCTTAAGTTGAGTTTGGGGGTCGGTTTGGGCAGTATCGTCAGGCGAATCGTTATCCTATTGATCCGAGTTCATCCTGTTTGTTGGCAAGTACAGAGTAACTTTCCAACACCTTGCTTTGTATTTCGAAGGTGCGCTGGATGGCAATCATAGCGGTCATCTCATCCATCATGGTGACATTCGAAGTTTCCAGATTTCCCTGAACCACACGGGAGGTGTCCAAAGGTTGATCGGCGGTTCCTGTTTCCAGGGTGTACAGCGAGTTTCCGGCCTTTTTCAATTTACTCTGATCCTCGACGGTGAAGACCTGAATCTTGCTGTCGACTACTTTCCCGTTAACGGAGATGGTGCCATTCTCGGCAATGTATATATCCTGTCCAGCCGAGGTGTCGAGTTGCAGTGGGTCACCGGCGGTGCCAAGGACATTCAGCCCGTCCTGATTTTTGACCATGCCAGTTTCGTCAAGCATCAGATGGCCGGACCGGGTGTAGAAAACCTCGTTATTTTTTTGAACTTTTAAAAATCCCTCGCCATCAATGGCAACATCCAGTTGCCTGCCGGTAGGTTGCATGCCGCCCTGGCTGAAGTCCGTGCCTATCTTGCGGATTCTTGCATAATTGACACCCTGGGCGTTGGTAGTCTGGTTGGTTCCGCGCAAAATAGCGGCGAAACTTATGCGGTCTTTCTTGAATCCAGACGTGTTGGCATTAGCCAGATTGGAGGCGATATTGCCCATGGCCTGTTCTTTGGCAACTGCTCCACTGAGGGCGCTATATTTTCCAGAGACCATATTGCTCCGCGGTGTGTTGAATTACTGGCATTGCCGGTTGTAATCGTTACTATTCTTGTCGGTCGAATCGGGTGCTTTCTTAACACCTAAATACAGCTGGTCTTACGGTGTCCTCTTTACTGACCGCACTTGGCCATATTGCATAGGCTGAGCAATTGACCCGCTTCGACACGGGAAATCTCCAGAATTGAGGCGATCTCTTCAGCGCCCATGCCTTGCGAAGCCAGCTTGCTCAGTATTTTATATTTTTCAGGCGGATGTTTTTCGATTTTGGCCAGGCTCTGCAAACGGGGCAGCTGCAGTTCGGTGGTCAGATGTGCGGTCTTTAAGGTCGTGCTGAAGGCTTCCCTGTTTGTATCGAGGCCGTCATCCTGCAGCACAGCGTCAATTTTGAGCTGGATGGCTCGAATCCGTTGCGTTTCTTGAAATTTTTCAGACCGTTGCCGTTTGATGACGTGCATGGTGGAAAACAGACAGAGACTGGCCGCGATGATGCTGCTGCAACTGATAAGATTGATGGATTCGAACATGGTGCCTCTTCGTGAGCGATGATTTATTTGAGGTGGATAGGCTGTAGGGACAAGCTGTAGGTGATGAGGCTGTTTCCTGAAAGCCTACAGGCTAAACAACCTAAATCGTTGCACTCAGTGTTCGTAGAACTCGGAATTGATCAACTTCACGCGCAGTTTCAACAGAGCTTGGCTGTGTAACTGGGACACCCGGCCCTCTGAAACGCTGAGGACTTCCGCAATCTCCTTCTGGGTCAGTTCTTCGTAGTAGTACAGAGCTACAACCAGGCGTTCCTTTTCCGAAAGTTCTTCGAGGATATCTGCTATGATTCTGGTCATTTCCTCTTTTTCGAGGATGTCAGCAGGTGCTGGTCCACCAATGTCTTCCAGGTTGTCGAGAAAGCTCCTGCCTTCCTCGGTGTGATCCAGTGTCTCGTGGAGACTGACACAGCCAAGATGGCTGACCTGGCCGAGGAGATCATGGTATTCGTCGATGGTCATAGCCATCTCTTGGGCCATCTCATCTTCTTCAGGCGATCGCCCGAATTTGCGTTCCAGATGCAACATGGTCTGAGCGAGATGGTTTTGTTTGTCGCGCATGGACCTGGAAAACCAATCGAGTTTGCGCATTTCGTCAAAGATGGCACCACGCACCCGGTATTCGGCGAAGGTTTTGAACTTCACCCCTTTAGTCGGGTCGAATTTGTTGGCCGCGTCGACGAGTCCGACCATGGCGGCGCTGATCATGTCTTCCCTGGTCATGAAGCTCGGCACTTGAGGAACCATACGCTGCACCACCAGTTCGACCAGCGGCATATTGGCCCTGATCAGCTGGGAGCGGTCATCAAGAGGTGGTATCGGAGGCAACATAGGGTTATTATTTGTGGTAAGAGTACAAATTATGTAGGGAGGATGTTGTCATTTGCCACCAAAATCCAGGAGTCGTTTCCAGAAAAATTGTATGGACCCTTTGGGTTCCAAACACTGGGGTTCCTGCATAATGGTCCTCGCCAGGGCTTCGAAGGCATGGCTGGCCTTTGAGTCCTGAAACAGCTGCACCAGAACCTTTTGTTTACGGATAGCATCCACCATCAGTTTGTCGCGGGGAATGGACCCGATATAATCAATGGAGATATCCAGGTAGCGATTGGCCACCATGGTGAGCTTACGGTAGACATCCAGGGCTTCTTCTTCATTCTTGATAAAATTGACGATCAGATTGAAGTGCTTCTCATGGTACTGGTTGGAGAGCAGTTTCATCAAAGCGTAGGCATCGGTGATAGCCGTTGGCTCCGGAGTTGTGACTACCAGGATTTCATGGGCTGCAGTGGTGAAATAGGTAACGTTCTCGGAGATTCCCGCTTCGGTATCGATGAGAACAAAATCGAAATCGTTGTGCATGGAATCCAGGGCTTCCAGGAGTCGCATTTTCTGTTCGGAATCGAGTCGGGTAAAGCGTTGCACCCCGGAGCCGGCCGGCAGGATTTTTATACCTTCGGGTCCCTCAATGAGGATCGCTTCAAGTCCCTGCTCACCTGTGAAGAAGTGGTTGAGATTATAGGCTGGGGCCAGTCCAAAGACGACGTCAATATTGGCCAGTCCGAGATCGGCGTCGAGAATAAGAACGCGCTTGCCAAATCGTGCCAGAAGGACAGCCAGGTTGGCCACTACCGCAGTCTTGCCGACACCTCCCTTGCCACTGGCAATGGCAAAGACTCTGGTGGCGGTCTGTCCGAAGGTTTCTTCAGTGATTAAAGGGGAGTTCATTGCCCGCAAGGTTCCTGCCTGATCCGCCGGGCTGATTGTTTGTTCAGCCATAGTTTTGGATCCTGTGGTCGTTGATGATAAGGTCTGCGATTGCCGCAGGAGACGGCATGATAAAGTCCTCCGGCACCCTCTGGCCATTGGTGAGAAACGAGATCGGCGTATCGTGTTTGTAGTGAATATTGAGAAGAACGCCCAACTGGTCACATTCATCTATTTTGCTGAAAATAAAATTGCTGATCGGCAGGAGGCTGAATCGCTTGATGATTTCTTCAAGCTCACGCTCTCTGGTGGTCGCCGACAGTAGCAGGTTGTTCTCGATGCCGAGTTCGGGACGAAGAAAACCGGCTAACTCTTGCAAGTCAATCCCGTTTCTGGGGCTGCGACCGGCGGTGTCGATGAGGACCAGGTCAAAGTCCCGGAATTTATCCAGGGCTTGTTCAAGTTCCTGGGGTTTAATAACAACTTCAACCGGCAACCGCATGATCTCACCGTACACTTTGATCTGCTCGACCGCGGCAATCCGATAGGTGTCGATGGTGATAAGGCCAATTTTTCCGCCGAACTGACTGAGATAGTGGGCCGCGATCTTGGCCAGGGTGGTGGTCTTGCCAACACCGGTGGGGCCGATCAGGCTGATGCGTCGCTGACGGGTAAGCTTTTTGTCCAGTAGCTTCTCGGTGGTGAAGAGTCGGGCAATGGCCGCCTTGAAAATGGCTGTTAGGTCGCTACGGTCGAGGTTGGTGGCCTCTTCGATGGTGTCGCGGGTAAAACGTGCTACAACCTGGGCTGTTTCCTGGTTAACTCCATAGCCGCCAAGAAAGCTAATGACCGGATCAACAGAGGAATTGCTGCCGCTAGAGGCAACAAATTCCGGTTCGACATAGGGTTTGCGCAGAGCTGCTGGATCAATGCCAGTCATGCGGTTGGAGAGACCTTTGACGATGTTGCGGAGCTCTGCCAGTTCGTCCTGGATATCCTGGTTTGCAGGTGGTTGCTGGTGATATGCTGCCGATTTTGGCGGCGGCGGCTCCTGGGCCCAAATTTCCTCATACGAGATATCTTGGCGAAGTTCAGGCCGTCCAGGCCGTTTTGCAGGCAACCTCTGCCGCGTCCCGTTGACCGGTTGCATGGCCGGTTCCTGCCAGGTGTTGTCGATGGCGGCAGTGATCTCCATCATCGGTTTCCCTATTATGCCAAAAGAGCCGCTGCGGATGGTGCGGGTGGAAAGGATGAGGGCATCTGGCCCCAGTGCCTCTTTGACCATTTTCAGACCACTGGCCATGTCTTTTGCTTCAAAGACTTTAACTTGCATTGATGGTCACCGTTCCGATGGATTGAATACGTATCTGTGAGGTGATTTCGTTATGCGACAGCACCGCCAGGTTGGGGAAGTACCGCTCGGTCAATCGGCGAACGTGCGGTCTAATCTGGGGTAGAACAAGCAGGACCGGTTGCTGGCCTCCAGTAAAGGAGGATAGAAACGAGGTCAGGCTATCGAGGATTTTTTGCGCAGTCTTGGGATCAAGAGCCAGGTAACTACCCCTTTCCCGGTGTTGAATCGCCGTTTGGATTGCATCCTCGACCTTTCGGTCCATGGTGATCACCGGCATGATACCGTCGCCCTGCACATGGGAGGCAGAGATCGACCGGGAAAGGGCATGACGGGCATATTCGGTGAGGATGTCAATATCTTGAGTCATTGGTGCGTAATCAGCCAGGGTTTCGAGAATGCTGCGCAGGTCGCGGATTGAGATACCTTCGCGGAGTAGGTTCTGCAGCACCCTCATGATGATGCCCAGGTTAAGCACACCAGGTACCAGCTCCTCGACCAGCTTTGGATAATTTTTGGCGAGATTGTCGACCAGGTTCTGAGTTTCCTGTCGGCCGAGCAATTCGTGAGCATGTTGTTTGATGATTTCGCTTACATGGGTTGCCATGACGGTGATGCAGTCGACCACAGTATAGCCAGCGACCTGAGCCCGTTCCCGTTTATCCTCGGTGATCCAGATGGCGGGAAGGTCAAAGGCCGGCTCCCTGGTGGTTAAGCCTTTGATGGTTTCGGTAACCAAACCTGGATCCATGGCCATGTAGTAGCCGGGCATCATCTCAGCGGTGGCGATATTGACCCCTTTGAGGCTGATGGTGTACTGGTTGGGATTGAGCTGGAGATTATCTTTTATATGCACCGGCGGCACGATGAAGCCACTGGTCAGGGCGAATTGTTTGCGGATTGATTGGATGCGGGTGAGGAGCTCACCGTCCTGAGCCGCATCGACAAAGGGGATTAGGCCATAGCCAACCTCAAGCTCAATGAGATCAACATTGAGCATTTTTTCGTAATCCTGATCGGGTTTGACCATCGCTTGCGGCCGCTGCTCGACCACAGCTTCTTCTATTTCTTTGGCCTTTTCTGCTTTGTCGAGGCGGTGCGCTGCAGAGGCTAGAGCGAGCGCGATGATGATAAAAGGGATGAAAGGCATGCCGGGGATCATGGAAAAGCCCACGAGGATCGCCGAAACTACCCATAGCGCTTTGGAATAGCGTGAAAACTGTTGCTTGAATTCTGTGCCGAAGTCTTCACGGCCTGCAGAACGGGTTACCAGCATACCGGCGGCGGTAGAGATGATCAGGGCCGGTATCTGGGCGACCAAGCCTTCACCCACGGTAAGGATAGTGTAGTTTTTGGCGGCATCGGCGAGCGGCATGCCTTTTTGCAGAACGCCGATAATGAATCCGGCACCGATATTGACCAGGGTGATGATGATGCCGGCAATGGCGTCGCCACGAACGAATTTTGAAGCACCGTCCATGGCTCCATGAAAATTGGCTTCAGTGGAGATTTCTTCGCGGCGGCGACGGGCTGTGTTTTCATCAATGAGGCCAGCATTGAGATCGGCGTCAATAGCCATCTGCTTGCCAGGCATGGCATCCAAGGTGAACCGCGCTGCCACCTCGGCGATACGGCCCGCACCCTTAGTGATGACGATAAAATTGATGATCACCAGGATGACGAAAATAACCATACCGACCACATATGAGCCACCGACCACGAATTGGCCGAAGGCCTCGATCACCGAACCGGCAGCATGTCCCCCTTCATGACCGTGGAGGAGGATCAGTCGGGTGGATGCAACGTTCAGTGAGAGGCGGAAAAGGGTGGTGACGAGGAGGATAGAGGGGAAAATTGAAAAATCAACCGCCTTTTCAGAATACAGGCAGATGATGAGAATGAGAATGCCGATGGTGATGTTGAGCGCCAGGCAGAGGTCAAGGAGCATAGGCGGCAGAGGGATGATCATCAGCATCAGGATGCCAATAATGCCCAGCGGGGCCATGATATCACTGCGCCGCAGCAGTTCGTCCGGCCGTAGCCAGTTGGGCAGCGTTTGTGTCCCTGTTGCTTCCATTTACTTTTTTACACCTTTGAGTGAGTAGACGTACGCCAGTATTTCCGCAACCGCTTTGAAGAGTTCATCCGGGATTGCCTGGCCCACTTCCACTCTTGAATGCAATAATCTTGCCACGGGCGGATTTTCAACGAGAGGAATGTCGTGTTCTCTGGCAACTTCTCGGATTTTTTCCGCTACGAGATCCTGGCCTTTGGCAAGAACAACAGGGGCGTCCATCTCGCCAGCTTTATACTGTATGGCTACCGCAAAGTGGGTGGGGTTAGTGATGACAACATCGGCCTGGGGGACAGCGGCCATCATCCGGCGGCGGGCCATTTGTTGCTGAAGGGAACGGATTTTTGACTTGATGTGCGGATCCCCATCAGACTCTTTCATCTCCTCCTTTTGTTCTTGCTTCGTCATCTTCATTTTTTCTTCCATCTCATAGCGGACAAAGCCGTAGTCGAGGGCAGCCAGGAAAATCATGATAGCTGCAACCTTGGCCATGACCAGGGCCGATGTTGTCGCCAGGTATTGGATGGTCGCATCTACCGGCATTTCGGTCAGGAGAAGGGCATTGGAAAATTCGCCTGCCACGGTTTTGTAGGCGATCCAGCCAATAAGGCCCACCTTGAGAAGGGATTTTATAACTTCTATGAGAGAGCGTTTGGAAAAAAACCGGGCCATGCCGGTCAGCGGATTGAGTTTGGCAAAATCAGGCATCAAGGGAGTGGTAGTGAATAACCAACCGATCTGCACGAAGGAGGCAAAAAAACCGGTGATCAAGGCTACGAGGAACAAGGGCGCTAAAGCCTTGGCCAGGTTGATGGCAAGGTTATAGGCCAACTGCATCACAGAATGAGTGGTAATGGCGTATTCACCGCTGACTTTCCATACGGTGGTAACCAATTCCTGGATGTCTCCCCAGAAGGTCCTGGCAAAATAAATCCAGAAAAGCAGCAGGATGGTGAACATGGCGGCAGTCTGCACTTCTCGGCTCTGGGCCACCTGACCCTTTTTCCGGAAATCTTCCCTCCGTTTCGAGGAGGGGGTTTCGGTGCGTTCACCCGATGAAGTATCTTCGGCCATATGTAACTGCTTAAGTTGTTGATCTTATTAGGCTGTAAGTCTGTTAGGCAAAGAAGAGTCGAAAGAAATCCAGGTTGATTGTATCTGGGGCTGTCTCTTGTTTGCACGTTTAGCGTGGAATGCAGGATCAAGGAGGTGCTTCATGCAGGTAGTTGATCCAAGTGTGTTTTTTGCTGATAGCCTAAATGCCTTCAGGCTATCCACCTGAATCTTTATTGCAAATTACACACCCGAAAAAAATGGGATTGTAA
>CAITZN010000063.1 GCA_903896915.1 uncultured bacterium | reverse complement strand
TTCTCTCCTATCAAACTGGGATTCGCTGTACATGAAGGTAAGAACGGCGACCTGATAGCAGCACTTGACCGGGAAATTGCCGCATTGAAGGCAGACCAGACATCAATATATCACCAGAAGCTGGAACAGTTGTTCGGCAAAAAGGGCACCACGATCCCGAAAGAAGCATACTGGATACTATCCGCAGTTGCAGCCGTACTGTTTCTCGCCTTCGCATTTATAGTCTTGCTGAGACTACAGGTAAAAGCAAAAACGGCACTTCAAGAAGCGGAGATGTCTGAGCGTATTAAGGCTGAAGAAGCCTTTCGTGAATCCAATGAAATATTATCCCTCTTTATGCAACATTCACCGATATACACTTACATCAAGGAGGTAACTCCCACAGAAAGCCGGGTAATAACGGCCAGCGAAAATTTTCAGGATATGATCGGCATTCCGGGTTCTGCAATGGCCGGCAAGACCATGGAGGAACTGTTCCCGGAAAAATTCGCTGCGAAGATCACTGCCGACGACTGGGCCGTTATTGCCAAGGGAGAAATGCTGAAGATTGACGAAGAGTTTAACGGGCGGAGTTACACCACCGTCAAGTTTCCGATCATCCGGGGAGACAAAGCACTGCTGGCTGGTTTCACCCTCGATATCACGGATCGCAAGCAGACAGAGGAGCAACTTTTATACTCCATCTCGCTGACCAATGCCGCGCTGGAATCAACACCCGATGGGATATTACTTGTGGACCGGAATGGGAAGATTACCCGTTGGAACCAGAAATTCGTCGATCTCTGGCATATCCCTGAAAGGCTCCTTATCGCACCTTTTGCTGACGCCCCGGTATTACGGCATGTAGCTGACCAGATGGCGGATCCGGAGACCTTTCTTGACAAAGTCACCAAACTGTACGAACACCCGGAGGAGTCAAGTGTTGACCTGCTCGCCCTTACCGATGGGCGTATTATCGAACGTTTCTCACAACCCCAGAAAGTCGGCGATGAAATCGTGGGACGTTTTTGGTCCTTCCGCGACATCACCGAACGCATCCGTGCCGAAGAAGCACGTCAGAACACAGAAAAGCAACTTCTGCACACCCAGAAGCTGGAGAGCCTAGGGGTGTTGGCGGGCGGTATTGCCCACGATTTCAACAACATATTGACGGTCATCATCGGCAACGCCGAACTGGCACTGATGCGGATCAACAAAGAATCCCCGGCGACCGAGAACCTGCAGCGCATCGAGCAGGCTGCGTCCCGTGCCGCTGACTTAGCCAGACAGATGCTGGCCTACTCAGGCAAGGGGAAGTTTGTGGTCGAAAACATCGATTTGAATATCCTGCTTGAGGAGATGCTCCATATGCTGGAAGTCGCCATCTCCAAGAAAGCAGTATTGCGACTCAACCCCTATCGACCCATTCCGTCCGTTGAAGCAGATGCCACCCAAATACGCCAGATTATTATGAACATAGTGATCAACGCCTCTGAAGCCATCGGTGACAAGAGCGGCGTCATCGCCATAACCACCGGCTGTATGAACTGCGACCGCAGTTACTTGAAAGATGTCTGGCTCAATGAAAACCTGACCGACGGTTTGTATGTCTACCTTGAGATTGCCGACACCGGTAGTGGCATGGACAGAGAAACACTCTCCAAATTATTTGACCCCTTCTTCACAACCAAATTCACCGGCCGCGGCTTGGGTATGGCAGCCGTACTTGGCATAGTACGTGGCCACAAAGGTGCCATTAATATCTATAGTGAAGTGGGCAAAGGCACGACCTTTAAGATTCTCCTGCCCGCCTCCGGCAATCCTGCCGAAATGTTCAACGGCGAAAGCCACAAGGATAATTGGCAGGGAACCGGCATGGTGCTGCTGGTTGACGACGAGGAGACCGTACGTGGCATTGGCACCGAGATGCTGAAAGAATTGGGCTTCACTACCATCACAGCCAATGACGGGCGGGAAGCGATCGAGACATTCAAGGATACCGAAGACATAGCCCTCGTAATCCTTGACCTGACCATGCCACGCATGGACGGCGAACAGTGTTTCCGTGAACTCCGACAACTCAAACCTGACGTCAAGGTGATCATATCCAGCGGTTACAACGAACAGGAAGTCACGCAGAAGTTCGTGGGCAAGGGACTCGCCGGCTTTATCCAGAAGCCGTACAAACTTTCGGTGCTTAAAGAAATAATCAGGAAGGTCATATAGTAAAAGAGTTTGCATGCCGCATCGATATTTTCCTGCGGTGCATTCTGCTCGGAATGCCACCAAAGCGCGTTGAGATGTATCTTAGTCTATCGGTTTTGTTTAACCTTAGCCTTGAACTCCGGTTCATACTTCACCGTGAACTGTCG
>CAITZN010000062.1 GCA_903896915.1 uncultured bacterium | reverse complement strand
GAATTTGATGTCATTGACACAACCTTCAAAACCGAGGAACGCTCTGGCTGGCTGGATTTCGGCAAGCCCTATGCCCGCATCGAAGTCCATGCATTTTTTAACAATGAAATCAATGGAATACATGACATCCAATCCCTAAATGGTTTTATAGTGGCCGTCAAGGAGGGCGATGCCGCAGTTGATATCCTGCGTAGTCACGGAATAACAAACCTGGTGTTCTTCAAAGAGTATGAGGCCATTGTCCAAGCTGCCAAAGAACATAAGGTGAATGTTTTCGTCGTCGATAAACCTCCGGCTTTGTATTTCCTCTACAAATACGGCATTCAGCAGCAATACAATACATCTACTCCGCTTAATGTCGGCGAGTTTCACCGGGCTGTCAAAAAGGGAAACATATCCCTGTTGCAGGAGATTGAAGCCGGTTTCGCCCGGATCTCGGCCAAAGAACTGCAACAAATTGAGACCAAATGGTATGGCTCGCCCCTCCTGCCCCCTGCTTCTGCCAAAAAATTAATTATTGGGCTTGGAGCCCTCTGCCTGCTTCTTATTGTTCTGTTTTTCTGGAATCGATCACTTAAAAAAGCTGTGAAGAATCGTACACGGGAGTTGGAAGCCAGAGAGGAAGAACTGCGGGAGAGCGAATCCAGGTACCGGGGCATCATCGATAATATCCAGGACACCTTCTACCGAAGCGATGCGCAAGGGACCGTCATCTTCATGAGCCCTTCGGGAGTCATCTTGCTCGGCTACAGCTCTTTGCAGGAAATCATCGGGCGTCCCAATGCTTCTTTCTGGCTGTATCCGGAACGACGTCAAGAGATGCTGGAGATACTGCAGCGAGATGGCATTGTCCGTGACTATGAGGTCGTCCTCGTGCACAAGGATGGCTCTCCTATAGAGATTTCCACGACGACAAGTTATTACCGCGACAAGGATGGACAGGTTTTGGGCGTTGAGGGCATACTACGTGACATCTCGGAGCGCAAACAGGCAATGGCGGCGTTGCGGGCAAACGATGAACGGACACGCCTTTTTTTCGAGCGACAGATTGTCGGCATGGCGATAACTTCGCCAGAAAAAGGTTGGCTGCAGGTCAATGACAAGTTGTGCCGGATACTTGGCTTTACCCGCGAGGAACTGTTTCGTCTAACCTGGGCCGAACTCACCCATCCTGAGGATCTCCCTGCCGATCTTGCTCAGTTCAATCGTCTCATCGCCGGTGAAATCAACGAGTATTCCCTGGAGAAGCGTTTCATCCGCAAGGATGGCGACGTTATTTATACCAAACTCTCAGTGGGATGCGTACGCAATCCCGACGGTTCCGTGGATTACGTTCTGGCATTAGTGTCGGATATTACCGAGCGCAAAGTTGCAGAAGAAACCCTCATCAGAGAGAAAAATTTCTCCGACGATATCATCAATTCATTGCCTGGCATTTTCTACATGTACGATGCCCAGGGGAGGCTAGTCCGCTGGAACAAAAAGCATGAAGAAGTTACCGGCTACGCATCTGAAGAACTGCAGGGCAAGTTTGTCCTCGATTTTTTCACAGAAGAATATAAAAACTACATCGCCTCACGCGTACAAGCCGTCTTTTCAGAAGGGGAATCTGATGCTGAATCCCCTTTCTTGCTCAAAGACGGCCGCCATATACCCTACTATTTCACTGGGAAAATGGCCATATTGGATGACCAGGAATACCTCCTTGGGGTTGGGACAGACATCACCTACCGCAAGCAGGCAGAGGAGGAACTCCTGGCGGAGCGTCAGTATTTAATTGATGTCATTGATTTCCTGCCGGACGCCACCCTGGTTATCGATACCGAAGGGCAGGTCGTCGCCTGGAACCGGGCGGCTGAGGCAATGACAGGTGTCACGAGGGATGCATTGCTCGGTAAGGGAAACTACGCCTATGCCGTGCCCTTCTACGGAGAACCCCGACCTATCCTGATTGACCTCCTCAAACTTTCTGAACGAGAAATTGAGAGGTCGTATACTCAGGTCAGGCGTTCCGGTGAAAAAATCTATGCTGAAACATTTATCCAGGCACTGAACGATGGCAACGGCGCGTACCTGTTTGGCGTGGCCGCCCCGCTCTATGATCGCTATGGCACACGTTCCGGAGCCATTGAGGTTATCAGAGACGTTACGGAACTCAGGCAGGCTGAAAAAGAGAAATTTCATCTCCAGGAACAACTGACACAGGCGCAAAAGATGGAATCCATCGGACGCCTGGCGGGCGGAGTGGCCCACGACTTTAACAACATGCTGGGGGTCATTCTCGGCTATGCTGAACTGGCCCAGAGAAAGCTGGACCCGTCGCAGCCGCTTTTTCGCAACCTCGAGGAAATTCGCAAAGCTGCCCAGCGTTCTGCCGATATTACCCAGCAACTTCTAGCCTTTGCTCGCAAACAAACCGTTTCCCCCAAGGTGCTCGACTTAAACGAGACCGTGGAAGGGATGCTCAAAATGCTACACCGGCTCATCGGCGAGGACATTCAACTCAACTGGCATCCAGAGAGCAATTTATGGCCCGTTTGCGTCGACCCCTCCCAAATCGACCAGATCCTTGCCAATCTGTGCCTCAACGCTCGAGGCGCAATCAAAGATATTGGCAAGATCACCATTAAAACGGGAAACAGCACCTTCGACGATGCCTACTGCGCCGATCATCTCGACTTTACGCAGGGTGAGTTTGTGCGCCTGACCGTGAGCGACAACGGATGCGGTATGGATGAAGCAACGCTGCAGCACATTTTCGAACCGTTTTTTACAACCAAGGCGGTCGGCGAAGGCACTGGTCTGGGCCTGGCCACAGTTTACGGTGCCGTCAAACAAAACAAAGGTTTTATCAATGTCAACAGCGCGCCTGAACAGGGAACAACATTCACGATCTATTTACCTCGGTATAAGGACAAGGTAACAGGACCGGTGTCGGCTGAGATGGCCGAGGAGCCTAGTACTCAGGGAAACAAGACAATCCTGTTGGTGGAAGACGAACCGCAAATACTGGAAATGATCGTACAGATGCTCGAAAGCCAGGGATATTCGGTGTTGTGTGCAGGTTCACCAGGA
Organism: uncultured bacterium; assembly: GCA_903896915.1. Lineage (GTDB taxonomy): Bacteria > Desulfobacterota > Desulfobulbia > Desulfobulbales > Desulfobulbaceae > Desulfobulbus. Next base: position 1,201 of record CAITZN010000062.1, on the reverse strand, counting down.
GAGGCCATTCGCCTGGCTCGGGAACACGCGGGAGAAATTCATCTCCTCATGACTGACGTGGTCATGCCCGAGATGAATGGTCGGGATCTCGCTAAAAACCTATTGGCCCTCTATCCCGACATGAAGCGTCTGTTCATGTCGGGATATACTGCTGATGTCATCGCTCATCACGGCGTGCTGGATGCGGGGGTGTGTTTCCTCCAAAAACCTTTCACGATCAATCACATGGCCGCCAAGATTCAAGAGACATGGGAAAATTGAATTAGCTGAACTCCAATGTGACCAGACAAAACATTAAAGACACGAGCGAAGTTGCGTGCAACCATAACCAGTTACACAAATATATTAGCAGCGCCATCCATATTGGTTGACATTTCCATGACCTCATGGATAATGAACGTTTATATTTTTATCAACCTTCACAAGGAGTTCCGCATTATAATAAAACGAGCATCACTTGTTTCCTTGCTTTACCGGAACGAACCAATAGGCACCCAATGTTCCCGTCGGGGAATAAAGACTTCTCCTGCACTCGCACCCGAGTCCCCTTCTCGCTGCCATTACCGATTTCATCCATGACCACAATCACCGCTCCCAACATACTGAACACTATTCTTTCTTCACGCGACCTTCCCACCCTCCCCATCGTGGCGTCTAAGCTCCTGACCCTCACGGCCCAGGAAGAAACGCCCCTTGCTGAGATTGCCGAGCTAATTACTCAGGACATGGCGCTCACTGCCAAAATTCTTCGTGTCGCCAATTCATCATTTTACAGTTTCGCGAAAGAGATCAGCTCAATACATCATGCTGTATCAATTCTTGGAACAAATCCGGTTCGCAGCTTGGTGCTCTCCTTTTCCTTTTTATCCCTGAGGGACGGAGAAAACACGAATTTCGATTATTCAGGTTTCTGGGAACGCTCACTGGCCGGGGCAGCTGCCGCGAAAGTGATCGCCGCACAACTGCCGGATATTGACAGTGATGAACTCTTCACCATCGGACTCTTGCAAAATATTGGTCACCTGGTCTTTGCCAGTACTCTTCCGGCCGAATACGAAAAAATGCAAGGCAACGCCACGGTAGGCCTTGAAGTAGTTGATGAGGAAATCACCGAAAAGGCGCAGCTGGGAATTACCCACAGTGCCGCTGGGTATGAGGTTGCGAAGAAATGGGGATTGCCGGAGTTGTACCTGCAGGCCAT
>CAITZN010000061.1 GCA_903896915.1 uncultured bacterium | reverse complement strand
TTGCAACACTGATCAGAAAGGTGCTGGATGAACGAAAAATGTCGGGTCGATGACCAGCAGTGGTGAATAGGTACGCCGGAAACCTTGCATATCTTCTTGGTTGGATGATATGGGTACGTGGCCACATTTGGCCACACTCGCATTCGGGTTGCACCCAAAATTAATTAATTCTTCTTCCTGTATTCGACTCCATGATTAAAAAATCAATTTCCCTGATCATCTTCCTCCTGCTTGCCTTACCGCTGCTGGCGGCTGCTCAAACCACAAAGGGCTCCAAAACCGTCAGCATCAGCGCAGAAACCCCCAGTCCCACCCGCTTTATCGTGCGTGGCAAAACGCTGATCGACCTGACACAGCCGGAAAAACCGGTCTTTTTTCGGGGTATGGGCTATTCGCCCTTTTTACCCGGAGAAACCCCGGTATTGCTCATGCCACCAGGCAATGACGACCGCTACCCCACGCACCTGGGGTTGATAAAGGACATGGGCAGCAACTATATCCATGTCTTTCCCCGGTTCATGCCGTCTAACTTCTTTACAGCTCTCGATGCAACCGACTTTGTCTACAGCCAGGATGTTTGGGTCTGGGCCTACGAAGAAGATTTTCTCGCTCCTGCTTTCCAGAAAAAAACACTCCAAGATATCAAAGACGTCATCGACCACACCTACAAAGTCGGGCGACCGGACCGTCTGGTTCTATTTTCCATCGGTGATGAGCTGCAGGCGAAATGCGTCATATCCACTGACGCCCGCCACCCCGAGGTGACTGCATATAAAGGCAAGCACCTGAGTGTGACCAACCGCACCCCTACCGAAGTGGCCCTAGCAAAATTGGTCGACGAGGCCATGGACTACGAGCTGACCCGGTATGGCCGCCGTCACCTCTACTGCCACACCAGTTGGACTCATATTGGCCCGATAGCCAACCGGCCGGACCTGGAGGTCAGCCAGGAAAGCCTCCTAGTCCCGGACATGGGTGACTTGGTCTGCATGAACATCTACACCTATGCCAACGGGGTCCGCACCTCGCCGCCCGGTTCCGTGACCGGCACCACGTATCAGGGCTACCTGGAGCAATTGGCCGCTGAAATGCAAAAACCCATCTTGGTCACCCAGGTGGGGTTATCGACCTCGCCCATTGCCCCCAAGCCCTGGGTGCCTGGATTTGGCGGCCATAAGGTCGAGGATGTACCGAAGACACTGCAATCGGTATGGCAGGATGTCCGCACGGCGAAGGGCCGTGAAAATTTCTGTGGATTGGTTTTTTTCGAGTTGCAGGATGAGTGGTGGAAAACCGCCAAAGACCTTGAGGGTACTCGCCGGCATGACCCTGATGACCCGGAGCAGTGGTTTGGTCTGTATGAGGTGGGCAAGGATCATACCCTGATTCCCAAGGGCACAATCCCGGCAACGGTGAAAAGACTTTTTTCCGAACCGTGAGAGGTGTGATGGTGTTTAGGCTGTTGACTTAACAACAGCCTAAACACATTGAGCAGTTACTTGAAATAATCCACCACGTACTTGATGGCGGTGGAAATCATGATAAAGACCAGCATCCATTTGATTACTTTGGCGGGAACGAATTTCTGACAACGCGCCCCCAGATACATCCCTCCCATGCCGCCCACACCAAAGAGAATTCCCAGAAGCCAATCCGGGGCTACTGACACCTGCGGATAAAAGGGTGCGAGAGCCGAATAGAAAATCACCCCGGCCACCGAAGTGACAAAAGTGCCCATCAAAGCGGCCCCGGCTACGGTGTAGACCGGTAATCCGAAAAAAGTCACAAGAAAGGGGGCAATAATCGCACCGCCCCCTATCCCGTAAATCCCCCCCACAATCCCGACGATGAAACAGAGGATAAAAATCCCGACTACCGAAACATCGTAGGATTCTCCCTGGAAGGTAAAGCCGAACCGCCGCAGATTACGGTGGGTGATGCTGACCGTTGCCGCCGGATTGCCGAAGGATGCACTGAGTGGACCCGTCGGTGCTGCCGCTTGACCGGGTGCGGGCACGGTCTTTTTCAACAAATCCCGTATCATCTTAATGCCGATGTAGAGGATAACTGCAGCGGCAAATAATTTGAAATTTCTGGGGTCGCGCAAGGTAGTAACCCGGACAAACGCACCGATGAGCACACCCGGCAGTGTACCCAAAACTACGCTCCAAACCAGTGGCCACACCATCCGTCCTTCCTTGCAATACCGGTAGACCCCGGAAGGGATAGCAACAATGTTGTACAGCTGGTTGGTGGAACTCACCGAGGGGTTGGTATAGCCCAGGAATGACATCTGGAACGGCAGGAGAAGAAAAGCCCCTGAAATTCCGCCCATGGAGGTAAAGAAAGAGACGACAAAGGCAACCAGCGGAGGAATCCAGGGGTCGACGGTAACACCAGAGATAGGAAATAACATGCAAGCCTCCTTGAGTCGTATTTTTTGATTATTTAAAACACGATACCTTTTATTTTCGTGTCAGTATATCCTGCTCCCCAGAAATTGCAATATCCTGATGAGGTCTGACATAATTTTTCGTTTGCCGACCGTAGGATCGTACTTATTGAAGGGTGGTTGCGATAGCCAGCGAATCAATTACGGAACTCGAAGAAGTAATGCCTTTTCCAACTCGTCCTAAACCGAAAGCAGATATTAATTCGCTGCATTTGCAATCGCCCCTGCCCACAAAAAGTCCAATTTCGACCCAACCAAACCCCCAGCCAAGAGAAATCGAGACAGTGTCGCAAAAAAACCGCCAGCGTCTCTATTTTTTCTCAACACCTCCCGATTGCCCCTTGACACCTGCTCATTTTTTCAGTTTATTCAAGCCTTCGCAAGGTAGAAGGGTGCGTTACCCCTGCTTGTTAGTGCTGAACCTTTTTCAAGCCTCAGTGTTCACACTAACGCAATCTTTACCCCTCACAGGTAAGTTCATATGGCATTTTGGCGAGTACCTCTGGATGCACAGGAGATTCAGGTAATCAGGGGGATGGTCTGCATCATCGACGACCGGTGCAAAGGATGCGGTTACTGCATCGAATTCTGCCCCAAGGACATCCTCCACTTCTCCGACAAGTTCAACCGCAAAGGCTACCATCCGCCGGTGGCAACGAAGCCCGACGAATGTGTCAACTGCCATTACTGCGAAATCATATGCCCCGAGTTCGCCATCTATTCGGTGGAAATCCCGGCAGAGACTGTCCAGAAATAACTCTTTTCCCCCGAAGCCAAGGACCCCTTTTATGAAACCAGCAGTGCTGACCGGCGAACACTATATCACCGGCGATATCGCCTGCGCTGAAGGCGCGATTGCGGCGGGCTGCCTGTTTTTTGGCGCCTACCCGATCACCCCGGCCACCGAGATCGCTGAACACATGGCGGAACGGCTGCCCGACATCGGCGGCACCTTTATTCAGATGGAAGACGAGATCGCGGCCATTGCCTCGATCCTCGGCGCGGCCTGGACCGGGGTGAAAAGCATGACTGCCACCTCCGGCCCCGGCTTCAGCCTGATGATGGAGAATTTAGGCTTAGCCGTCTGCACCGAGACCCCCTGCGTCATTGTCAATGTGCAGCGGACCGGCCCTTCCACCGGCTTGCCCACCATGACCGGCCAGGGCGACATGATGCAGGCCCGCTGGGGCTCACATGGCGACTACGAACTGATTGCCCTGGCCCCCTCATCACCCCAGGACTGTTTTTACCAGACCATCCGTGCTTTCAACCTGAGCGAAAAATACCGGGTACCGGTGCTGGTGATGGCTGATGAGATCGTCGGCCACATGAGTGAAAAGGTAGTCATCCCCGAGGCGGACAAAATCCATCTGGTTTCGCGACCCAAGCCAACCGGCCGCAAAGACCGGTTCAAGCTCTACGAACCCGGCCCCAACGGAGTGGCCCCCATGCCGGCCATCGGCGACGGCTACAACATTCATGTCACCGGCCTGACTCACGACGAACGCGGCTATCCGGCCATGAACGTCGAAGCCCAGGAACAGATGATGGACCGGATCAAAGGCAAGATCCAGAACAACCTCGACGATATCATCGAAACCGAGAGCTACCGCATGGAGGATGCCGAGATCGTCATCGTCAGCTATGGCATCTCGGTACGCACCGGCCTGGCTGCGGTCGATCAGGCCCGTGAAATGGGCTACAAGGCCGGGCTGCTGCGACTGGTGACGGTCTGGCCCTTTCCGGAGGCGATGATCCGCGAGATAGCTGGCCGGGTGAAAGGATTTATCACCGTGGAGATCAATCTCGGCCAGATCCACTACGAAGTCGAGCGCTGCGCTGGCGGCAAGGCCCCGGCCTTTCTCGTCGGCAGCGCCGGCGGTAAAATCATCCACCCTGACAAGGTGTTGGAATGCATCCGGGAAAAATTTGGAACGGCAGGTGTTTAGGCTGTAGACTTGTAGACTGTTAGGAAAAGCCTGAACACCTACAGTCTCAACACCCCGAAATCCTAAACACGCACAGCCTAAACAACCTACAGCCTAAACAACCTAATATGACCACCAATCCGAAAAAGCTGGCCAAACAACCGGAGCACCCGCTCGACGACCTGATCCGCACTGAGCGCATCCCCCACATATGGTGTCCAGGCTGCGGCATCGGCACAGCCTTCTCCTCCTGCCTCAGCGCAATCAAGGCCACCGGAATTCCGTACAACCAATTCACCATGGTCTCAGGTATCGGCTGTTCAGCCAGAGGCGCTGGCTACATTAAGCTTGATAGTTTCCACACCACCCACGGCCGAGCCATCCCCTTTGCCACCGGCATCAAGATGGCCAACCCGAAGCTCAAGGTAATTGTGTTCTCCGGCGACGGCGACCTCTTTGCCATTGGCGGCAACCACTTCATCCATGCGGCCCGTCGCAACATGGACCTGACCGTGATCTGCGTCAACAACCTGACCTACGGCATGACCGGTGGCCAATGTGCGGCTACCACCCCCAACAAGGCGAAGTCGACAACCACCCCGCTCGGCAACCCGGACGCGCCCTTCAACCTGCCGCTGCTGGCCTATGCCGCCGGCGCCTCCTATGTCGCCCGCTGGACCATCCTCCAGACCCGGGACCTGACTACAGCCATCAATGAGGCCATTGTCCACAAAGGGTTCTCATTCATCGAGGTTCTCTCCCCCTGCCCGGTCAATTACGGCCGCCGCAACAAGGAAAAACCTCTCGACACCCTCAAGCTCTACCAGGATCGGACCATCATCAAGAACGGCGCTGATCCGGCCCGAGCGGATATCGATTTCGAGAAGGGCGTGGTCATCGGCAAGTTCATCCACATCGACCGCTCCACCTGCGACGACCGCTACACCGAACTTCACCGTCCCTGCAGCGACGACTGATTGCTGTGCTATAGGCTATAGGTGTTTAGGCTGTGGGCTTTTAGGTAAGGAAAAATAAAAATGCGGGATCATACAAAACTGAGAGCTTTTGAGTTGGCTGATGAAATTGCGATGCTCACTTATATCGAAACAAGGAATTTTCCCAGGGAAGAAATCTACGGATTAACTTCGCAAATGAGAAGATCGGCTGTCTCGGTTCCATCAAACATAGTTGAAGGATGTAGCCGGGAAAGCCAGACGGAATATCTCCGGTTTCTTGAAATCGCTTTTGCCTCTCTGAGAGAGCTCCACTACCAATCCGGTTTTTCACATCGGTTAGGATATTTTACTGCCAATAGTTTTGCCGATTACGATGCAAAACTTCTAGAAACCGAAAAGGTCTTGGGTGCCTTGCTTCGCTCCCTACGCAACCCTAACAGCCTACAGTCTAAACAACCTAACAGCCTATTATGAAACCAACGAAAAATAACCAGACCGAGATCATTGTCACCGGATTCGGCGGTCAGGGCATCATCCTGGCCGGTCGCATTCTCGGGATGTCGGCATCGCTCGGCGATCATAAGGAAAGCACCCTGGTGCAGGCCTACGGACCGGAATCGCGCGGCGGTGCCTGCAACGCCCAGGTCATCATCTCGGATAAGCCGATTCACTACCCCTATGTCAACAAACCCCACATCCTGGTGGCCATGTCCCAGGCCGGGTATGACAAATTCGTTCCGGCTTTGACCCCTGATGCCATTCTTCTCGTTGATCAGGATTTAGTGCATCCTGAAAATGCGCCCTGCGATCACTTTGCCATTTCCGCGACCCGGATGGCGGAGAATCTCGGCAACAAGATGATGGCCAACATCATCATGATCGGTTTCTGCACCGCCATAACGCAGGCGGTTTCCACCGAGGCAGCTCTGGCAACCATCGTTCAGTCTGTGCCCAAGGGAACCGAGGCGCGGAACATCGAGGCCTACAACAAGGGATTCGACTACGGCCTTTCCACCCTCAAGGGCCGGGAAAAGCGGGCTGCAGGCCAGACAGGAGCGTTGGCGCAATGACACGACAAAAAGAACGTCTCTACCGGGTGATTGTTGCCGGCGCCACCCCAGAAGGCATCGCCGCTGCCAATAAGCTGGGCGAACTGGGTATCCCTGTAACCCTGATCGATAGCGCCCCCGACCTTGATCTGAAACTTTCCGCCGAAGAATACCGGCTGCCCTCGGGCCTGACCTTCAACCATGCCCATCGGCCCGGATTGATCCGGATCATTCGCAACAGCTCTGTTCGCACCCTGCTGCCCGCCCGGATCACCTCGATCAAGCACACCGCTCAGGGTTTCAGTGTGCGCATCGATCAGGATCAGACCTTTATCGATCCGGACCGCTGTACGCTGTGCGGCAAATGCGTGGCCGCCTGCCCGGTCGACACCCCTGAAAACGGCAAGGCCCTGCGCTCGAACTCCCGGACCAGCCTGCCCGGCAGACCCTACATAGACAAACGCAAACAGCCGCTCTGTCAGGAGAACTGTCCGCTCGGGGTCAATGCTCAGGGGTATATCGCTCTGGCAGGGCAAGGTAAATATGACGAGGCCCTTGCCCTGATCCGCCGGGACAACGTCCTGCCTGGTATCTGCGGCCGGGTCTGCACCCATCCCTGCGAAGAATCATGCCGTCGCGGCGGGGTCGACGACCCGGTCTCGATTCGTGCCATCAAACGTTTTCTCGCCGATTACGAGGGCGCTGATGCAGCCAGGCAAGAGGCAGCTGGCAAGGCCTTCGCGGCCAAACTGGAGGCAACCCGGCCGGAAAAGATCGCGGTCATCGGTTCCGGCCCTGCAGGTATTGCCGCAGCTGCTGATCTGGCCCGAAAAGGCTACGGGGTTACGGTCTTTGAGAAAGAACGAGAGGTCGGCGGTCTGCTCCGCTACGGCATAGGCCAGCACCGGTTACCACCAGCCATCCTGGACCGAGAGATCGGTCTCATCGAACGGATGGGAGTCACTTTTGTCACCCAGCACACGATCGATCTAGCCGCAGACTTAGACCGCCTGACCCGCGAGTATCAGGGCATAATCCTCGGCACCGGCACCTGGCACGACCGCAAGATGGGCGTTGCTGGCGAAGACCTGGATGGAGTCGAGGGCTGCCTCGCCTTTCTGTCCCGCCGCCATTGGGAAAGCCTCACCCATCTGCCCGAAAAGGTGGCCGTGGTCGGCGACGGCAACGCCGCCTTTGACCTGGCCCGGACCCTCGCACGCATGGGAGCCAAGGTGAGCATCATTTCCTGGTTTGGCGCCGAACATATCCCGGCCGACCCGGACGAGGTCCGCGAGGCGGTTGAAGAAGGCATTACCATCATCGATGCTACGCAAGTGGTGGCCTTCCGGGGTAAAAACGAAAACAAAAAATTTAAGCATCTTGAGTGCATGCGCACCCAACCCGGTACCCCCGATGCACGCGGCATCGCTTGGCCTGTGCCTGTAGATGGGCAGCAGCCCTTTACTCTGGCCTTTGACCGGGCTTTTGTCGCCATCGGCCAGGTCGGCGGTTTCACCAAAGAGAGCTTTGGTGGCCGCCTGAAGGTCAGTGAGCGCGGCTTTGTCGAGACCGACGAGTTGATGCGCACCTCGAATCCCCGTATCTACGCGGCCGGCGACGTGGTTTCCGGGCCCTCTTCCGTGGTCAGGGCTATGGCCTCGGGCCGCAAGGTTGCTGAGACTATCCATGCGGACCTCACCGGTATCGAAACCCTAAGCCCGGTCTCCCGCCCCGCTGCCAGGGAGTTCCGTTGCATTCCCGACGACCTCCCCAAACAATCGCGGGCTCTTATGGCTGAGCGGCAGGCAGACCTGCGCAAAACGGATTTTCATGAGGTGGCGCTTGGCTTCAACCGCCTGCAGATGGCTGCCGAGGCGAGCCGCTGCCTGCAATGCGGGGTCTGTTCCGAATGTTTTGAGTGCGTGGCCGCCTGCGGTGCGCTGAAAGCCATCAATCATTTCCAGGAAAAAGAGGAGATCGTCGAACAATGCGGGGCCGTGATCGTTGCTGACCCGGCTATTGCCCCCAACATCAAAGGCGATGATATCATCCGTGCCTATGGCCCCAAGGCGGCACGGCCGGATGTCAACGACATGATTGTCCGGGGTTTTGACGCCGCAGCCCGGGCCATGCTGCTGTTGGGCGGCGCTTCCCGGAAGACCAAGGGACATGGGCTGGCTTTCTCCATCCCGGACGCCGGTCTCTCCCCCGAAATCCGCATCGGGGTCTTTGTCTGCCGCTGCAACGACAGTTTCGGCTGGCTCAATGCCATGACCGACACCCTGGACCAGCTGGCTGCCGCCGACCCAAACATCGTCCACATCGAAGCCATGCCTTCGGCCTGCGTCAAAGACGGCTCATCAGCCATCATCCGGGCTGTACGTGAAAAGGGCATCACTCGCATCGTGCTCGCCTCCTGCGTCTGCTGCCCGCTCAACTTTGTCTGCAGCTCGTGCACCGATCAGCGCAGCAGGTTGAAAAACAACCTTTTCCACGGCACCGGCATCAGCCGCTCGATGGTCGAAACCTGCAACCTGCGCGGTGAGATCCTGCGTCTGGTCGCCAGCAACCCGGAGTTGGCCCTGCTGCGGTTCAAAGGCTTGCTGCAACGGTCGATCAAACGCACGCTGAGTCTGCAGCCCATGCAGGCGGTGGACCGAAATTATAATTTCGCCGCCGCTGTTATCGGCAATTCCCAGGCCACCATCAGCAGCGCCTTGACCCTGGCCGATTCGGACCACGAAGTCTTTCGCTTCGGTACGGCCGAGCAACCGTTGAAAGATCAGATCGAGCATGTCAACATCCATAACTTTCCTGATTGGAACGTCAAGGGGATCAGTGGCACCATCGGCGATTTCCAGATCCTGATCGAATCCGAAGGCCGCAACCAGGTACTCCGGGCCGGGACAGTCATTCTCGGCGAAAAGGCGCGACGCCGTATCGCCTATACCCATCAGGAAGGGTTGCCGAGCTGCACGGTCGAATCACCGATCCAGCAACGAGGCGTTTCCGGCATCCCCTTTGCCTATCCCTGCGCCACTTCGGTGCCAGGCCTCTTCCTCGCCGAGCCGACTGCCATCAATGTCTCCAAACTAAAAAAAGGCACGGCAGCGGCCATGATGGTAGCAGCGGCCATGCCGCGCGGCCCCCGGCAATCTAAGGGCTTCACCGCAGCCATCGACGAAAAGATGTGCCGAGGTTGCGGCCGTTGCGCCGATGTCTGCCTCTACCATGCGGTAACCCTGCAACCCAACGACATCAACGGCTGGCACGCCATCGTCGATGAAGCCCTGTGCAAGGGATGCGGCAACTGCATCTCGGTCTGCCCGACCAGCGCCGCCGACAGCCCCTACCGGAGCCGGGTCTATCTCGAGCAGGCGCTCGAGGAACTCCTCACCAGAGACAGCGTCCATGAATAAGCAAACCCCCAGCGACAGCAACGTGAAAATACTCCTCTTCCTGTGCAACTGGGGAGCGCATGCCGCCTTCCAGACTCTCCAGGACCAGCGGCAAGCGATCCCGGACGAAATCCAGATGGTTCGCACCCCCTGTACTGGCCGTATCGACCGGGCCCTGCTGCTCAAGGCCTTTGCCAAAGGCGCAGACGGGGTCGCTCTGGTGGGCTGCGAACCCGGGACCTGCCGCTATGGCAGCGGTACAGCCACCTCCCAGCGCAACACCCAGGACCTGGGCCGCATCCTCGACATCATGGGTCTGGGCCGGGAACGGCTGCGCTTTGTAGGTTTCCTCCCTGAACAATCCGAGGAAATGCTGAACTTTCTCCAGGCCTTCAGTGCCGAGATCCGAACGCTTGGTCATACCGGCATCGAAGCCGCGCCGTTGCTTCCGGCTCCGGTCGAGGACACTCGCAAAAAAGACCTACAGCAGCTGATCGCCACCCACGATATTTATGCCTGCCAGGACTGCGGCAAATGCTCCTCCGCCTGCCCCCTGGCACTGATAGGCAAACCCTTCTCACCCCGTGCCATTGCCGCCTCGGTCATTGCCGGCGGTCTCCATACACCCGGCGTTCAGGAGAATGTCTGGTCTTGCCTGACCTGCGGCCTCTGCTACAACCGCTGCCCGTCAGCTGTCAATTTTCCCGAGTTCATCAAAGATCTGCGCAGCTTTTATCGCCAGAACGAACTACCGGGCCAGGAAACCCACGGCGGCTTCTTTCACTCGCTGCAGCGCTCCATGACCTCACCGGCGATCCAACCCAAACGCTGGACCGATC
>CAITZN010000060.1 GCA_903896915.1 uncultured bacterium | reverse complement strand
TGCGGTTACCGATGAAAACAAATTACGTCAGGTACTGATCAACCTCCTGGGGAACGCCGTTAAATTCACGGAAAGAGGAGGCGTCACCGTCAGAGTGTCCGTGAAAAACCGGGCGTCTGACGACATGCGTCTGATCGCCGAGGTAGAGGATACCGGCCCGGGTATCGCAGAGGAGGAACAGGAGACGGCTTTCGGATATTTTGAACAGACGTTTAGCGGCAGGCAAGCGCAGAGCGGAAGCGGTCTGGGACTCTCCATCAGTCGTGAGTATGCCCGCTTGATGGGAGGAGATATTACTGTGACTAGTCGAGTGGGCGAAGGGGCTATTTTTCGTGTTGAGATTTCCATAGCAGAGGGCAATGAATCGGACCTCAAGAGAAAGGATTCGCTGCAACGGGTTATCGGCTTGGTGCCGGGACAGCCGATCCCACGCATTCTGGTGGTCGACGACAAGAAGGAAAACCGGGCACCGCTGATCAGGCTGCTTGAAATAGCTGGTTGTAATGTCCGTGAAGCTGTTGATGGTCGGGAGGCTGTGGAAGTCTTTAGCCAGTGGCATCCCGATTTCATCTGGATGGACATCCGCATGCCGGTCATGGACGGACTGGAAGCGACCCGGCTCATCAAAGCGACTCAGAATGGAATGACAACCCCCATCGCAGCTGTGACAGCCAGCGCCTTGGCCGAGGATAGGGGACCGATTCTGGCTGCCGGTTGTGACGATTTGGTGCGGAAGCCGTATCGCGAACAGGAAATTTTCGAGGTTATGGCGAAACATCTGGGATTGAGGTATCTCTATGAAGGAAAGCAGGGGGAGGAGGAAACCCAAACCGTGAAGTTGAGCGCCGAACAACTGGGCACTCTTCCGGAAGATTTGCGCAACCAACTGCACCAAGCGGTTCTTAGGCTCGATACTGCCGGCACTCTGGAAGTGATCGAGGAGATCGGGGCATTGCATCCCGACATCGGGGCTGTTTTTAAAAGATTAGTCCATACATTTGAATACGAGCGTCTGTTGAAAATGATTGAGGATACTGTCTTGCTTGCTGATACTCCTAACAAAATAACCTGAATGATGAACAATCCTGTGCAGCCATACAGAATTTTGATTGTTGACGATGTGCCAGCAAACCTGAAGCTGTTGTCGGAGATTCTTTCAGGGTACGGCTACCAGGTACGCCCCGCATCGTCCGGGTCTATGGCGCTTAGAACCGTGGAGGCTGAAGCGCCGGATCTTATCCTCCTGGACGTGAGAATGCCGGAGATGGACGGTTATGAGGTCTGTCGCCGTTTGAAGGCCGACGAGAAGAACCTCTCGATTCCGGTGATCTTTGTCAGCGCCCTTGATGAGACGGCAGACAAGGTCAAGGGCTTTGAGGCCGGAGGGGTTGATTTCATCACCAAACCGTTCCAACCATTGGAGATGTTGAAAAGGATAGAAACGCACCTCTCGCTGCGACATCTGCACCAACAGCTGGAGGCCCGGAATCTGCAGCTCAGCCAGGTAATACTAGAACGCGAGCAGGCGGAAGAGGTGTTGCGAAAACAAGAGGCTCACCTGGAAGAACTCGTGGCCGTCCGCACTGCGGCGCTTCAGCTGGAAATCAAAGGGCATAAACAGACAGAAGAAACACTTAAGGATTCCGAACAGCGGTTGGCAGATATCATCGATCTGCTTCCGGATCCGACTTTTGCTATAGATCTCGAGGGTAAGGTCATCATCTGGAACCGGGCTGCCGAGGAATTCACCGGCATCAAGTCCGAAGATATGCTGGGAAAGGGAAATTACGAATATGCCTTGCCTTTTTATGGAAAAAGGCGCCCGATTTTGGTGGACCTGTTGCTGAAACCTTCCGATGAAGCCAATTCCTTTTATCCTCGAATCAGGAGCGACAAAGGGATGCTCATCGCCGAGGCTTACACTCGTTCTTTCAAGAGAGATGAGGTCTATCTTTTGGGTACAGCTGCCCCTCTCTATGATGCCAAGGGCACTGTCATCGGTGCTATTGAAACGCTTCGCGATATCACTGATCGTCACCGGCAGGAAGAGGCGCTGCGGGAATCTGAAAGGCGTCTGTCGCAAATTATCGATTTCTTGCCTGATGCGACCTTTGCCATTGATCTTGACGGCAGGGTCATTGCCTGGAATCGGGCGATAGAGGAGATGACTGGGGTCAAGGCGGAAGCGATGCTGGGCCAGAGTGAGTATGCCTACAGCGTCCCCTTTTACGGGACACGCCGTCCGATTCTGATTGACCTGGTGTTTAAGTCGGATGAAGAGATCCGACAGAAATATTTTTTTGTGAGGAAAGAGGGGGAGTGTCTCCTTGCCGAGGCAGACGTACCGGTCAAAGGAGAGCCTCTTGTTCTCTGGGGAATAGCCAGGCCTTTGTTCGACAGCAAGGGCAATCTTGTTGGCGCTATCGAATCCATTCGTGATATCACCGAGCGTAAGCGGGCGGAATCGTCGCTCAAACTCAACGCTGAACGGTTGCAGGCCTTGCTGCGAATCAACCAGATGGGCGAGGATTCTCTCCAGGAAATCATGGAGTATGTCTTTGCAGAGGTCGTCCGGCTGACCAGGAGTGAAATTGGATATTTAGGATTAATGGATGATGACGAGACCGTAATGCAGGTGCAGGTCTGGTCCCGCAATGTCATGCCCGAGTGCCATGTAAGTGCTGATGTGCTCCATTTCCCCATTGCCTCTTCCGGGTTGTGGGGTGAGGCGGTTCGGCAACGCCAGCCGATTATAACCAACGACTATGCTGCCCCCAATCCCCTGAAAAAAGGGTGTCCAGCAGGGCATGTAGTTCTTAAACGGCATATGAACGTGCCGTTGCAGGTGGGGGGTAAAATCGTCCTGGTGGCAGGGGTTGGCAACAAAGACGAGGAATATAACGAGAGCGACGTCCAGCAACTGATCCTTTTGATGGAAGGGATGTGGCGGATCATCGAGCGTAAGCGGGCGGAATCGGCGATTCGTGAGGCGAACGAGCGTTTTAGATCCGTTCTTCACGCCGCCACTGGATACTCTATTATCGGCACCGACCAGGATGGCATCATCAAGGTCTTTAACGAAGGCGCGGAGTTGATGCTCGGCTACAGTGCCGAAGAGGTTGTCGACAAAGCAACCACGGAGATGATTCATGCCCCCGAAGAGATCGTCGTCCGGGCAGAGGAATTAGGAATCGAACCCGGATTCGAGGTGTTGGTTGCTGCTGCCCGTCGGGGTGAAACCGAGACCCGTGAGTGGACCTACATCCATAAGGACGGATCCCGTCTAACAGTTTCCCTGACCGTCACCGCCATGCACAGCGAGGCCGGCCTCTTGACCGGGTTCATCGGCATGGCCCGCGATATCACCGCTGAGAAGAAACTGGAACAGCAATTTATCCAATCCCAGAAAATGGAGTGCGTTGGATTGTTGGCTGGCGGGGTGGCGCATGATTTCAACAACCTGCTGACCCCAATTCTCGGATACACCGAAATGCTGGTCAGAGGGTTTTCTGAGGATGACCCTCGGCGCAAGCGGCTTCAGCAAGTGAAGGAGGCCGCAGACCGTGCCAAAGATTTAACGCATCGTTTGCTCACTTTCAGCCGAAAGCAGATCATCGAGCTCAAAACTTTGGATTTGGGTGATATTGTCCGCCAGTTTGAAGAAATTCTGCATCGAACGATCCGCGAGAACATCCAGATCGATATCGTGATTGCCCCCTCATTGGGCAAGGTGCGGATCGATGCGGGGCAGATCGAACTGGTATTGCTCAATCTGTCGGTCAATGCCCAGGACGCTATGCCCGAAGGCGGCAGGCTAACGATCGAGGTTAAGAATATCGATCTTGATGCATCCTATGCGGCAAGCCATGCTGAGATTTCTCCGGGACCTTATGTCATGCTGGCGGTGAGCGATACTGGCAGTGGTATGGACGAGAAGATGACAGCCCATATTTTCGAACCCTTTTTTACTACCAAGGAACTGGGCAAGGGTACCGGACTTGGCCTTTCGACCGTTTACGGCATCGTCAAACAGCATGGTGGCTCCATTTACGTCTATTCCGAGAGAGATAGGGGGAGCGTGTTCAAGGTGTTTCTGCCGCGAGTGGCCGAGGAGGGTGTGCTGGAGGAACCGTCCTTGTCTCGTGGCAATATGGTCGTTTCCGGATCGGAAACAATTCTGGTGGCAGAGGACAGCGAAATAGTCAGGTTGCTTGTGTGCGATATGCTCGAAAGTTTCGGGTATAACGTGCTTGTAGCGGAGAGCCCTGAGCGCTGTATCGAAATAGCCAGGGAATACCAGGGTAACCTCGATCTACTGCTGACCGACGTCGTTATGCCGGGGATGAACGGCATGGAGCTGATTCATCTGCTCAGGGAGACGCGGCCGGAGCTGAAAGTACTGTTTATGTCGGGATATTCCAGCAATGTCATCGGGCAGCATGGTGTGCTCGATCAAAAAGTGGCTTTTGTCCAGAAGCCATTTACGGTGCAGAGTCTGTCCGAAAAGGTCCGGCTAGCGCTGGGCAGCTGAGATCTCTTTGTATGTTCAAATAAGGCAATTTCGAGTGCTGTTTTTTTATATCTTTTTTTCCCTATACAAGCCACCTGGACGACCCCGGAGGCATTTTTAATCATCCCAAAACATTCTATTTCAACGGCAAATCTCCTCAATGAAAATTCGTAGACTTACCCCGGAATATTATCCAAAGGTTGCCGCTTTGTTGCAGCAGGCCTTCCCACGGAGCAAATATGAAGTGCAACTCTTTGAAACATTGCATGCAAAGGGGAGGGTTCTGCAGGAATGGGTGTGTCTGCATCGCGACACGGTCACTGCCTATATTGCCTTTTCAAAGGCCTATGATGGCACAACCGAGTGCGGATTGCACCTGGCACCGCTCGCCGTAAAACTGCAGATGCAAAATCAGGGGATTGGTTCCGAGCTACTTCGTTTTGCCTTGCGGCAGGAGGAAATCAAAAACAGCGCAATCTTTGTTTTGGGCAGCCCTAAGTTTTTTCAGAAGTTTGGATTTGAGCGCTGTGCACTCCCTGTTTGCCCTTTTGA
>CAITZN010000059.1 GCA_903896915.1 uncultured bacterium | reverse complement strand
GGTTTTGCTTTGACGAAGAACTTGGGGTAGCTGGTTATTTACCAAAGCGAAACAGGCCAAACCTCAGTCCGGCTATTGAACAATAGAGCCGGATCGAAGCCCGACCTGTTGTCTGTATTCTATGTATTACGGAATTGGGCTTGGTATATTGTAATTCTTAATAGTTTAGCATGGTTTTGAGTAAAAAGAAATATGTGACCGTGAAAAAAGGGCAGCAAGCCTAGTCATCGCTAGGCAATACTGGGAACCTAAGTATCTGAGATCTTGTCGTACTCATCGACATCTTTTGCTGGTATTGTGAGTATGGATAAAACCAGATGCAAGAGGCTGGCTACAAATAACATCGATTGGTGTTGGTCGAAAACTCTGGCTATTCTCCGTGATTCCTGCTTAAGTACTAGATTTTTCAGCTGCTTCCAGAGTGGGATAAGCATGGCGCAGACAGTGCAAGAGCAAATAACTTGCACTCATGTTATGACCTAATATTATGTAACAATCAGCTTTCATATGGCAAAAATTCTGGAGATAAATCCATCTAATCCGCAACCACGATTGATCTCACAAGTTGTTGAGGTTCTGCAGCAGGGAGGGGTGATTTGTTACCCGACCGATACCATGTATGGCATTGGTTGCGATATTTTTAACCAGAAAGCAGTGAAACGGGTGTATCAGATAAAACGACGGCCAAAGGATAAGCCGTTCAGTTTCATGTGCGCGTCCTTGACCAATATCAGCAGCTACGGCCATGTCGGTAACACCGCCTATCGATTGATGCGCAAAAACTTGCCAGGCCCGTATACCTTTGTCCTTTCAGGAACCAAGGTGGTGCCAAAGATCATGCTGACCAAGCAGAAAACCGTGGGCATCAGGGTTCCCGATTATCCTATCTGCCTGGCAATCATAGAGGCCCTTGGGAATCCGGTGCTCAACACCAGCGCCATGCTTGAAGAGGATGAACAACCAGTTTGCAGTTGCTTTGATGTTGACCGGTTTTTTGGCAAACAAGTGGACCTGATCATCGACGGCGGTGAAATTGTTCCTCAACCTTCAAGCGTCATTTCACTCCTTACCGATCAACCGGAAATTCTTCGGGAGGGTAAGGGTGATGTCAGTGCTTTTTTATCGTACTGATACCACGCTTATTGTAACATTCTCAAGCTCATGACTACCACAGCACACCAGTGACCAGCTGTCATAATAATTAAAAAAAGACCGAACCTCTACAGGTTCGGTCTTTTTTTGCTTCAGTGGAAAAGTTGTGATTAATCTACTTCATCGATCAGCACTTCTTTCAACGATTTGCTCATCGTAAAGTGAAGGGTTTTGCGGGCGGGAATATTCATCATTTTCCCTGTCTTAGGATTTTTTGTAGTGCGAGGTTTGCGTGTTCGCACTGAAAAGCTACCAAATCCACGTATTTCTACCCTTCTCTCTTCTGCAAGTGCTTGTGAAACTTCTTCGAGAATGATTTCTACAGCCTGCGCTATATCTTGTTTATAGTAATCACCAAGCTGTTCGGAAACTTGATTGACCAATTCACGCTTGAGCATGATAATTATCCTTTTTGACCGACCGCATCTGTGTCAAGGGCCTGAAACCTCTTGGTGCGGGTATAATAGAAAGGGTATTCCACTTTTTTTCTGAGTTGATTTTCCGGCCAGTGGAATACCCGTTTGGTTTGTTTAATAACAAACAAGTCAGCTTTACTTGTTTGTGTCTTCCCCTGCCGCGGCTTTTAGTAGATCGCCGAAGGTGGATGGACCATTGCTTTGAACTTTTGGTACATATTCTTCTGGAATTGCACCGTTATTGTCTTCTTTTTCTTGCATCGCTTTCACGGAAAGGCCAATCTTTCGATCATCGGCAGAAACGTTAATAACCATGGCTTTCAAAATTTCATTGATATTAAACATGCCAACAGGGGTCTTTACCTTTTCCTTGGAGATCTCGGAAACATGCACCAAACCTTCGATGCCTTCCTCCAATTGGACAAAGACGCCAAAATCGGTCACGTTGGTGATGGTTCCCTCAACGGTTGAGCCAATCGGGTAATTGCTGGCTGCGGCCTGCCAAGGATCGGGTTCCAACTGTTTGACACCTAGAGAAAAGCGTTCGTTTTCCTTGTCTATTTTGAGAACAACAGCCTGGATGGTCTCTCCTTTGGCATACTTTTCGGAAGGATGTTTGATCCGCTCCGTCCAGGAAAGATCAGAAACATGGATGAGGCCGTCAATACCCTCTTCAATACCGATAAAGATACCGAAATCTGTGATATTTTTAATTTTTCCTTCAATGACCGATCCAACAGGATAGCTCTCTTCCACAACATCCCAAGGATTCGGTTGCATCTGCTTCATGCCCAGCGAGATACGCTTGGTTTCCGCTTCGACTTTGAGCACCTGAACTTCGATCTCTTCGCCGACCCCGACAATTTTGGAAGGATGGCGCGGTTTTTTCGACCAACTCATCTCGGAGATATGCACCAGGCCTTCAACGCCCTCTTCAAGTTCGACAAAGACGCCGTAATCGGTGATGGATACGACCTTGCCCGTGACTCTTGAACCCGGGGCATATTGCTCTGGTACGCGCTCCCACGGATCGGTTTTAAGCTGTTTGACACCCAAAGATACCCGGTCGGAATTTTTGTCATATTTGAGAATCTTGACCTCAATTTCCTCGCCAACCGTGTACAGCTTGGAAGGGTGGGAAACTCGTCCCCAGGAAAGATCGGTGATATGACACAGACCGTCCATGCCGCCCAGGTCGATAAATAGACCATAGTCGGTGATATTAGTGATGGCACCGCGGATGGTCTGACCTTCTTCAAGCGAGGTGCGCATCTGCTCGCGCAAGGCTGTGCGCTGATCTTCCAGGATCGCTCGCCGCGAAATGACCACATTGTTGCGTTTACGGTTGAACTTGAGAATTTTAAATTCAAAGGTCTGGCCGATGAGCCCATCCAGATCCTTGACAGGGCGGAGGTCGATCTGGGAGTAGGGCAGAAACGCCGGTACTCCAATGTCAACGGACATACCGCCTTTAACACGGTTATCAATACGTCCCTCAATGGTCCCGTCTTCTTCTTGAATCGAAGCAATCAGTTCCCAGACTTTAATGGCAATGGCTTTTTCGCGAGAAAGCAGCAGGCCACCTTCATCTTTTCTCTTTTCGATGAAGACGTCGAACTGGTCGCCAATCTTGATTTCCCGATTGGGGTCTTCGGCACGAAATTCGGAGAGTGGGATATAACT
Source organism: uncultured bacterium (assembly GCA_903896915.1). Classification (GTDB taxonomy): domain Bacteria; phylum Desulfobacterota; class Desulfobulbia; order Desulfobulbales; family Desulfobulbaceae; genus Desulfobulbus. Next base: position 1,375 of record CAITZN010000059.1, on the reverse strand, counting down.
CTCCGCTTTGTCACCGACATCGATCAAAACGGCGTCAGAGCTCAGGCCAACGACCGTGCCGAGCGCAACTTCGCCGACTGTAATGACGGTATTATTTTCGTCCTGTTCAAACAGTTCAGCAAAGCTCATTTCTTCAAAGCTGTTGTCATCTGCCGCAAATGCGGGTTGAGTTCCGTTTTTTGTCATGGATTGTTCCTGTGGTGACCGTTGTCAGGTCTTTGATAAGTGGTTGATGTTGAGCAGCAGTATTATTTGCTCCACCCAGTTTAGTAAGCGATGATATTTACCAGAGTTGTTTTTGAAAAACAACTGTTTCATCTTGAAAAAAGGCATTTTTTTGCCTGCGCCGAGAGTTTCGCTATCTCCCGTGGCATCATTGTGTCTATGATGGCGTGACGCTGCTACCTGCTGCTCATCCATCTATCATCTATCTGTAGAGCTAGTGGAATTGGCGGGACAGCAGACCTCGTCAGGGACTCGCGCTGATGATGGTGCATCAGAGCGGTGCGCTGATTAGCGTTTTCCGTAGGCGTTGAGTTCTTCCAGGAAGGGACCGAATAGCTCTTCGTAGGCCGGGATCGATTTGCGCAGTACGATGTCGAGGTGGCGCAGATCAGAGGAATTAACGGTGAGGTTGGCGCTGCAGGCTAATGCTTCTAAGTCGTAGAGAGTATGGAAATTGTCACCGATGAGGATGTAAAAAATATAGCGCCTGCGCTCCATCGGCAAATTGCGCATGTAAATATGAAAGGTGGATTGCTCAATCGTCCCTTCCAGATTTGCTTGCAGAGCAACACAGGAAAAATTGACAAAACGCATGCGCTCCATCGCATCGACGATCGTATCGGCCATGAACACCTGATATCCTACAGTCTCCAAGGCTTCGCCGATGTGTTTACGTTGTTCGTCCGGGTGATGGAGAACGAGCGCCATTGGGACATCCTCGACCTTATCTTCTCCCTGGTACAGGCCTGATTTGAGCCAGTCAAGGCTCGGCGGTGGTGGCGGAAGCACCTGGTTGGCAGGGTTTTGTGGCGGGAATCCGGTTTTGTCCAGAGTGATAGCGCTGCGGCAGAGAGGACATTTCATCGTCAGTATCTTGCCGGGTAGTAATTGAGACAGAGCCTGTTCCAGTCGGGAATTCTGTTCATTGGTGAGTTCAAGAGACTTCTGGCAAAAGGGGCAATGGGTCAGCATGGTTATTCCTTGTGCTTCAATGTCAGTATATTAGGTAGGTGTTCAATGATTTCACAAACAAAGGGTTTGAACGTTGCCCACAATGGACATGGAGGTGTTTTCGCCGTGGTATTACATTATCCTGATTAACCAGCACTCATGACCACCGCTTATAAGGATCTTCTTCTTCCTGCTCCAT
>CAITZN010000058.1 GCA_903896915.1 uncultured bacterium | reverse complement strand
GTTTGACCGAGAGGTGATGGGCAAGAGGGCTTGTGCTTTTTTGTGGTAAAATGCGGTCATGGGCTTGCTACTTCCACAAGTTTATTTGTGAAAGCAGCAAGAAGAAAAAAACTCCCTCCCCTTGGGCACACTTTGCCTGAACAGGGGAGGGAGTGGAGAGGCTCGATTACATCAGAATGCGTAGGTCAGGCTGACGCCACCAAAAACCTTGGTGTCGGCGTATGTTTCCGTTTGGGCAAGGACTTTATTGTTCATAGAGTCAGTATAGTTGATATTGGCTGCAATGCCAAAAGCCTCAGTGACCATATATTTGGCAGAGGCGGTCAAGGTGTAGCTGAAAAAGCCGGCTTCAGCAGCTCCACCGTTCCCTCCGTAATATTCAGCAAACCTCTTGCCTGCGTAGCCGAGTGTGCCGCTTAACCCCAGTGTGGTTTTGTCGTTGAGGCTGTAGCTGTAACCCAGTGTGGGAGCAATGAAAAAATCATTGACATTGTCGAAGTCGTAGTAGACTTTGGCGCCTAATGTAAAACCAGCCCCAAGATCCTTGCTCAATCCTGCAAAAATTTCACCGGTACTTTGTATATTTTTCCCGCCCGGAATTGCCTTAGGCATAGTTGCAGGGAAGGTGTATTCGATCACGCCGACACTGGCGTCAAAAGAGCCTAACTTGAAAGTGTAGGAGGCGGTAAGGTCGACTTCCGAAAATCGGCCTTGTTCGACCAAACCACGGTAGTCAGATGCATCGTAATTGGCCCAGACGTTGACGCCAAACCCATTATTGACCACGTCGATGCTGGGTTGCAGGACAAGGCCGTTGTTAGCCGTGATGCCCCGCCAGACATAGGCGGAATTGATATCCATCCCGGTGGTGACGGTTGCTGCCGCTGATGCCAGGGTTGCTGCGCCACCAGTTGCCAGAGCCACAAGTGCGGCCATAGAAAAAATACGTTTCATGTTCTCTCTCCTTTTGAAATAATAGTTACATAATTTGTGACAACACTGTCACCTTTGTCGGTGGAACCATCCATGGTCGGGAGCAACCACGTCTTGTCGGCCGGTTGAAGTGCTGTGCATTTGTCTTCGTATTTGTACTGTTGCATTTTTGGTGCCATCTTGCCTGTTTGTAAAATTTATCATTTATTATTGAATAGATATAGGCTTGACTTGGAGGGTATTAATCAGGAGGGCAAGGGGCGCGGCGGGAGTATTGTTACATTTTTATTATTTTTTTGTTCTAAAATATACAAAAACGTAATCTTGTGAGTGGTGTGGTGAGGGATGGTAAAACAGGTGAGCGGCAGGACGCTGTTTCTCGAAAACAGAAAATTCAAGCAAAAAGAATAGCGTTCCTGTTCAAGTCGCGGTTCATTTTTTCAACTCAATAAAGACTTCCACGTCAGGCCATCGCTTGGTGACCGGTTGCATCGACGGTCGGGCGATTACCTTGCAAAAGAGCTTGCTGTCAGTCGAGATCGATTCGAGGTAAATCGGGGTGGTGAGAACTTCGTCTGAGGCTTTGTCCTCCTTGCTGGCTGGTGTGGTTACGAGCACGGTAGCCGGGGTGACGGTTATTTTTTTGATTTTCAAGGAGCCTGGCAGTTTGCCGATAATCTGCGGTGTGATGGTTACATTTCTTTCAACCACGGCGGCGAGCGTTAGTTTTAATTGCTGGGGAGAGGCGTCCAGCAAGGTGATCCCTTTGGGTAACCGTAGATTTTCGCTGGTTATAATAATCGTCTGGCTACCTTTGGCCATCCTCGATAAATCGATTTTGACGCTGGGTGGATTGAGGGCAAGGTTGTCGATCTCCGATTTCGGGCCGGAAAGATGCAATTTGATTTCGTTCGCCTTGTCGCCCACCAATACCAAGTCTTCAGCCGGAGAGGTGTAATCGATGGTTACCGGCAGCACCCTTTCCACCGCCTCGCGTTGCGAAACCATCAGGGTCGACCAGAAAACCACGGCAATGATAAGGCTGGCAGTGATTTGGAAAATGGTTCTCTTGCGGATTTTGGGAACACTGTCGCGACGCAGAAAACCCATGTGGCGCTGATAATTGATAATGGCTGCGGTGATCTCTTCCGCGTTTCGCAAAGGCCGCATCTCGCCGTTGGTGAACATCGATACTCTTCCTCGTTCTTCAGAGACCACAAGGGCAAGGGCGTCGGTCTGTTCGGCAAGGCCCATGGCTGCGTGATGTCGGGTCCCGTATTCTTCCGACAGCCTGGCGGATTGGGACATGGGGAGGCGGACACCAAACTGGGTCAGCTTGTTGCCTTCAATAATCACCGCTCCATCGTGCCCAGGAGAGTTCGAGTCGAAAATGCTGAGAATCAACGGGGTGCTGGGCACGGCGTTGAGTTGGTATCCGCCAGATATTTTCTCTTTGATGGGTTCTTTTCCTGGAAAGACAAGAATGGCACCGCATCGTTCCTGGGCGAGCTTGATCAGGCTTTCGGCAATAAGGGACTGGAGCAGGGTGTCTTGATCCTTGAATCGATGCGGGGGTGGAGAACCCGCTTTTTCGAGGACTTTACGGAGTTCCGGCTGGAAGATAACAATCAAGCCTAGGGCGGCGATATGGCTGACGTTCTGGTAGATCCATTCGATCCCTTTTAGGTGGAGGGCATTCGCCACAATGAAGACCAGGAAGGCCAGGAGGATACCGGCCATGATTTTCCAGGTACCGAGGCGAAGGAGGGTTCTGTAGAGGAAGAACAGCCCGGCGCTGATCAGTAGAATGTCGAGCAGGGCCCGCCATGAAAAGAGTTCAAATAATAGAGCAACAACGGGATGCCCCATGGGTTAATACCTTATTCCTTGTATGGGTTTATTGTCTTCAGTCGTGATTGCCGTCGGTCTCGATGCGTCGCGGTGACGGTTGTATTGGCTCCGTCCTGAGTATAGTAGAGTCGGGGGTGGAGGCGTGCGATGAGCGGTTATGACTGTAATGATGATTATAACAAAAACCAACCGTTGTTCGAGTAATATTTCTGGGTCGTATGCCGACAGGCTATCCTGGCCCCCCGTCATAATTATTTTGAGTCGGCTGTAAAGAGCGATATCGGTCTGGGTATAGGGTGTGCTTTTGGGTCTGCTAAAGAAAGCGTACGGGAATTTTATTGTCGGCAGCTTGAAATGGCGATGTATTCTCAATGAATTTGATGCGTTGAGGTGTTCAAACGAATTGTTTTCAGGGGCGGTCACTGGATCTTCCTGTGTCGTTTCTGTGAAAAGGACTTGATTTTATATTATGCGCGGGTATTATTGGGGGTTATTAAAAAAGAATTTCTTTAGGAGAATATATCATGGCCCGTAATTGTGAGATTTGTGGCAAAGGCCCCTCTACCGGGAATAATGTCAGCCACGCCCATAACAAGACCCGTCGTCGCTGGTTGCCCAATCTGCAGAACGTTCGGACGGTTACCAGTAACGGTGGAACAGCGCATGTCAAGGTCTGCACCCGATGTATCCGTTCCGGGGCGATTGTCAAGCCTGCCTGAGTCTGGTTTTTTTATTGCAAAGGCGAGTTGATTCGTTCATCTCGCCTTTTTTTTAACGCATGCATCGTATGATTTACTGATCCCGATTGTGCAGCGGAGTTACAGATGAGCGAAGAACAAATTCGTTTTTTACCCTACGAAGAGGCGGTTCGTCTGGTCGCCGCCATTCAGGAAGAAGAAGATCTCGATGATCCGGATCATCGGATTCTTACGGTGTACAGCCGTCAGGAAAAAGAAATCTGCTGGTTTGATTTCGAAGAAGTCATGCGTGATGCCGGCATTAAGAGTAATGATCCGGACGCCAAGGAAAAGGTGACGGCATACGTCATGCGTCATATCCCCGACTGGGCCCTGGACATCTGATCCCTCTCTTTCTCCAGGTTTCCCTCAAAGCACTCCTCCGGGCATCTCTGGAGGTCTTTCCCCTCCCAGTACATACCCCCCGTCCATTCTGAGAACCGTTCCCGTCATAAAGTCAGCATCGCGTACAAGAAAAAGCACAGCTTGGGCTATTTCCTCCGGGGTTCCGGTGCGTTGCAGCAAGGTATGCTCAATGAGCGCCTGCTGTTGTTCTTTGGTAAGCAATTGCCAACCCCTGGTCCCCGGTCCGTGTCGGGTGTCAATCAGGCCGAGCATGATTTCGTTGACCCGGATGGACGGCGCCCCTGTCTTCGCCCAGGTTTCAGTCAGTGAGGAAACGCCCCGGTTGGCAGCGGCATAACCGTCGTTAAACAAAAGCCCGGCCGGACCGGAGCGGCCAACCAAGCCAGCGATCGACGAGAGATTGACCACCGCCGCCTCACTACTCTGGCGAAGAAGGGGCAAGGATTGCTCAAAAACAAGCCATTTGGCGTGCAGTGTGGTATCCATCTCCAATTGCCATTGCCCACGGTTCACCTCCTGCTGATAGCTGCCGTGGAGCACCGGCATGCCGCCGCGTTCGATGTTGTTGACAAGAATGTCGAGGCCGCCGAAGCGCTTGCTGATCTGGGCCATGAGCAGGGCAACCTCTTTCGGCTCGCGAAGATCGACCTGCATGGTGAAATGGTTGCTGTCATGACCGCCGAACTCCTCTTCCATGGCTAGAGCCGATTCGGGCCAGTCAAACCAAGGCAGTGCCAAACGGACACCGTTGCGGGCGAGCGTTCTGGCGATGGCCAGACCTATACCTCGAGAGGCTCCAAGCACCAGCCCATTTTTTCCGGCAATAATCATCTTGTTTCCCCCCAGTGTAGACACTATACTTTGTGAACTATTCATATTTTCATACACCAATCCAGAGGGTTCGACAATGAAGCATGTCTTCACCCGGATAGCATCCGGCACCATTTTATCTCTGCTCGCGCTGTTTTTTCTTCTGGTATCAAGTGATCACGCCGTTTGTGCCGAACCGCCAGCACCCCGTCAGTCGGACTGCCTATTGTCGGGGTGGCCTCAGGAGGGGAGTGATCTCCAACCAGACCCCGGTCTTGTTTTTGGCCGCCTTGCTAATGGCCTGCGGTATGTGCTGGTGGCCAACCATGAACCCAAAAATCGGGTGGCGCTCTATCTTAACGTCCAGGCAGGTTCGCTTCAGGAAACCGATCAGCAAAAAGGGGTGGCGCATTTCCTGGAGCATATGTTGTTTAACGGTTCAACCCACTACCCTCCAGGGACACTGGTTGAATATTTCCAGTCGATTGGCATGGGCTTTGGCGGTGATACCAATGCTCATACCGGGTTTGGCGAGACGGTCTATAATCTGATGCTGCCTTCGGGTGAGTCGAAGGTGCTGACAGAAGGGTTTAAGGTCTTGGCCGACTATGCCCGAGGGGCGCTTCTGCTTAAGTCCGAGGTGGATAGGGAACGTGGCGTCATTCTGGCGGAAAAACGAAGTCGTGATTCTGCGACAGCGCGGGTCTCGAAAAAGCAGATGCAGTTTGATTTTTCAGGCACCTTGGTGGCAGAACGCGCCCCTATCGGTACCGAGGAGGTGCTCCGCGTCGCTGACAGCCAACTGCTCCGTTCCTATTATGACCGTTGGTACCGGCCGGAAACTATGATCGTCGTTGTGGTCGGCGATATGGAGCCGAAAGAGGCGGTGAAGATTCTGGAGCACCATTTTGCAGGTCTGAAGGGTGTCGGGAATATCGGTGAATGTCCCGATTTCGGTACAGTCAAGGAAGCGGGTACGGACATCTTCTTTCTTCCTGAACCGGAACTCGGTTACACCGGCCTGGCCTTGACGACCGTCTTTAATCTGCAACCCCGGACTGATACCCTGGCCTGGGAGTTGGAACAATTCCGGCAGTATGTCGCGGTCGCTTTACTGGGCAACCGTCTCCAGAAGCTCGAACAGCGTCCAGGTAGTCCTATCGCCCAACCCAAGGCGCAGGCTGGTATCTTCCTCCAGCGCACCGGCTATGCCACCCTTGCCGCCAGAAGTGTCGATGGCAGGTGGCAGGAAGGCGTGACCCTGTTGCAGTCGACCTTGGCGCAGGCCCTGCAGGACGGTTTCACCGAGACAGAACTGATCCGGTGCAAGCAGGAGGTCGCTGCTTTACTGGAAAAAGAGGCGCAGACCGCATCGACCCGTGACAGTCGGAAAATCGCCGAAGATATTATCCACAAGCTCAACAGTAATGAGGTTGTCCTTTCCCCGGTCCAGGAGATGACCCTGTATCGGCCGGTACTAGAAAAGATGTCTCTGGCTGAGGTCAATGATGCACTCCGGCAGTTGTGGAGTCGGCCAAGAAGGTTGGTTGAGGTCGTGGGCACCGTTGACCCTGCCCTGTCTAAAGAGCAGGTCGAAACGCAGCTCAGGCAAACCTACCTTGCCAACGAGGCCAAACCGGGCACGCCCTGGGTGGAGGAGCAGCGGGTGGCGTTTCCTTATCTGCCTCAGCCATCCGCTTCCGGTGAGATCGTCGAACACATCAGTCACAAAGATATCGGTGTCGAAAGCTATGTCTTGAAAGGAGGTGTGCGTCTTAACTGCAAGGCGACCGATTTTCAGTCGAACCAGGTGCTTTTATCCGTGCAGTTCGGCAAGGGCAAACAGGCAGAGCCGGTGGAAGGCTTGGCTCTGCTCGCCGAGTCGGTGGTCAAGGAGAGCGGGTTGGGCAAACTGACCCGCGATCAACTTGAGGAGGCTTTGACGGGGACGAATGTGGCCCTGGATTTCCGGGTGGGCCCGGAGAGTTTTTCGCTGCACGGAACTAGCCTTGGTAAAGGACTCGAGCTGTTGCTGCAGCTGGTCTACAACCGTCTGCATGATCCGGCCTTCCGTCCTGAGGCGTTTCTCCGCAGCAGAAATAATCTGCACCGGATGTATGATCAGCTGGTCAATTCGGTGGAAGGGATGCAGCAATTGCAGGGGGAACGTTTTTTGGCTGGTTCCAGTCGGGAATATGGGCTGGCCTCCTGGGAGCAGGTGGAGAAACTGCGTTTGGAGCAGATTAGTGCTTGGCTGGCGCCGGCATTTTTACGTGAACCGCTGGAAATTAACATCGTTGGTGATACCTCTCCCAAAGAGGTGGTGCAGCTGGTTGCCAAATATTTCGGTAGTGAGCAGCGCCAGGAGGAAGAGGCCTCGCCTAGCCAGGCGATTGATTTTCCTGCTGGGGCGAAGCGGCAGTTAGCCGTGACCAGCTCTGTTGACAAGGCGCTCTTGACCGTTGCCTGGCGGACTAGCGATTACTGGGATATTGCTCGGACCAGACGTCTCAATTTGCTGGCTGCGGTCCTTAATGATCGTTTGCGGGTGAAAATCCGCGAGGAGCTGGGTGCGACCTATTCACCGCAAGTGGTCAGTCAACCCAGCCGTGCCCATGCGGGATTTGGTCTATTGAAGGGCATTCTCACTGTTGCTCCGGATCAGGCTCAGCCGCTTGCGAAGGTGATCAAGGAGGTTGCTGCTGACCTTGGCAGAAAAGGGGTGACCCAGGATGAATTGCATCGGGCGCTTGAGCCGACCCTGACCTCGATCAAGGATAGTAAACGTAATAACCGATACTGGCTTGAGTCAGTTCTGAATCATTCCAGCCGTCATCCGCAACAGTTACAATGGCCGCTCACCATCACCGAGGGGTTTGCCGGTATCACTGCCGAGGAGCTGACCGCACTGGCAGTCCGGTATCTGCAGGAGCAACAGGCAGCAACGGTGATAGTTACCCCTGGTGAGCGGAAATAAGAGCGAAACAACGGCTGCCTAGGCCTGCGATGTCTAGGAACAACGGGCCGATCCTGTTTCCTATCCGGCCAGCCAGACGGCGATATTTTGGGCCTGATTCAGGGTTTTGTCCGAAACGCCCTTGATCAGGTTTTTGCCGCCATCTCGACTGCGGCGACCGATAACAATGGTGCCGCAGTTATGCTGTTTTGCCTGCCGTAAGAGATCAGCACTCACATCAAGATGCATCTGGGCGGGCAACTGGGTGATGCGGTGCCGGGCAATGCCGTTGTCCACCAGCAGCTGGGCATGGGCAAAGAACAGATAGTTGTCGATGTCGAGATACTGGTCGCACCACGATTTGCCCCATTGCTTGTGGAAAGCTTCAACCTTGGCGGGTTTTTGTCTGCCGAAAACGCTGTTGGAGTGGTAGAGACAGATCTCCGCATGGGGATGATACCTGAGGATAAAGGCCAGATGATCCGCGGCCATCAAAGAGGCGGGTTGGCTCTGGACCGCGAGGAGAAAACGGTTGGAGCAGACCGTGCCATCAACGATCCACAGCGGAATTTTTGGGGATTTTTCAACAAGCTCGCCTGATGTGCTGCCGAAAAACATGTTGCCCATGGCCCCCAGGCCGCGCCTGCCGATCAGCACACTGTCATATTGGCCTCTGTCCGCCTCATCGCGGATGGCAGCGCAAATTCCGGAGGCTACTCGCACCCGGGATTCTATTTTTTCTTTGGCAAAACCGTTGCGAACCAACCGGTCTTCGGCCTCTTTCAAGTGCTTGCGGGCAAGGTGGGAATGTTTTTCCGCTGACGGCGATTGCGTTCTGTACGGATCGACATCGAACATCCAATCTTTTCCAGCGCCTCCGGCTGAGACCACGTTCAGCAGGTGGATGGAGAGATTGTGGTCTGAGCCGAAAAGTTTTGCGAGATAGTCAAGACTGTTGCAGCTGTACACAGAACCGTCGATAGCAACCAGTACGGTTTTTTCCATCTGTTCCTCCTAGGTTGAAGCGGGTTTGTCGCGTCCCTGCTTGCAGGTGTTTGCCTCTGGAATTTACACTGTTATAATATAATACAAGATTGTCACAAAGGCTATGCTGATGGCCCGGAACCCTTGGCTGAAAAAGAGCAGTTCCGCAGCGAGTACCGGTTTGAAGATGCCGGCATAATAGGGGTACTGGTGGCGTACGGCCCGGATTGGAGATGACAGGATGTTGCCGATCAAGAGGACGAGCACAATCTCGCGTATGCTCATGGAGCCGTTGGCAAGGAGCGAGCCGGCAGCGGCCAGCCCGGCAGTGAATTCGGCGGCTACCTGGAAGGTGAGGATGGAGATGGCCTGGGGGGAAAGCCAGGCTAGCCAGGAGAGATGCTGGGCCATGAACCGATCGGCGGCAGTGAAAAAGCCTGCCTCGGCGAGATAATAAAAAAAGATATAAATTGGTACGGTATAGCTGACAATTTTTCGGATACGCCGTTTGAAACGCTTCAGGGTATTTTGCAAGGCGGATCGGAAAGGATGGGACGAGTCAGGTGGCAGTTCCGCTTGTACCGCCTCTGCGTTGGTGGCAGGCAGTAATATTCGGCCCAGCAGGGCGATGCACAGCGTGCGCACTATGGCGGCGCTGACGGTCAGCCCGATATAGATGAAGGCGGCGCCCTTGATAATCGGCACGGCGATGAAAAATGTGGTCGGCAGATGGAGGAAATTGGCAGGCAGGCTGTTGAACAGGTTGGCAAGGATCAGTTCTTTGCGGCTCAGTTGTTTAGTGTTATACCCTTCCGCCAGCATGGTGTTAGCTGCTATTCCTGAAAAAAAGCACATGGAAAAGGCGGCCCCGGTGAGGGGGGAGAGATGGCCGAAACGGGTCAACGGCTGGGCGACCATTGCCATCTTTCTCGTCCAGTTGAGCGATTCGATGAACAGGGCTGCCAGCAGGCCGATCGCCAGAAAAATGAGCAGGCGCAGCAGCGGCCAACCAAGGTGAAGCCAGAGATGGATGAACGTGTCGTGTGATATCATGGGGTATAAATTTTGCTCTTTTTTTGTCTAAGAGTCTACAGTCTAAACAACCTGACGATCTGGATTATGAGGCTGCACTATATACCGGAAATTGAAGAGAGCAAGGGGGCACTGTGAAACGGATTATAACAACCGAGAAAATTCCGCTGGTTATCTGGCTGGATCATTTAGAGGGCGACACCCTGACTCAGGCTGCGAATCTGGCTAACCTGCCCTGCGC
>CAITZN010000057.1 GCA_903896915.1 uncultured bacterium | reverse complement strand
GCTAATAGGAACAAAAGGAACATACATTTCAACAGTCCAGGGATGCCCTGCCCGGCACCCTGACCAAGAATCGATGATCCGTGAGAGGGCAGCTCTCCACAGGATCCCCGGACCGGTAATCAACGTTGCTCCGTTGAAAACGCCCGGGAAAACTAACGACAGACCCGGTGCGAGCACAATGGCAGCGATGGTCAGTTCTCGTGGCGCGTAAGCGCCAACCTTGAAGCCTCATGCAAAGGCAGAAAAGGGAAGAGGACGCAGCCGGTTCTCTGCTCTCCACGCAGAGAGACTCAATTGCCCCGTGTACCGAGACATGGGATACAGGCAAACCGACAAAAAATACATAATGCCGAGTCATCTGCCTGCATGGAGGCAGCGCATTTCCAATTGTCCGCTCCGCACCGTGACTTCTGTGCCGGACACCCCACCATCATTGGTCTCACAAGGAAACACTTCCGTGCTTTTGGAGGTCTGCCAGCACAACAAGCGGCAGCACCAGAGAGCACACTGAAAAAAAGTGCGCCCAACGAGACCGCTCCCCCCTACCGCATAATCCAACGACAGGTTTTCACAGAAGCGTCCAGGGTAGCTCAAACACGCTCTGATCTGTGCCGCCTCGTCATCTTGCCTCGACCCTGGGGATAATCCCTTACCTCTCGGACCTCAACGAAGCCCCGGGAAAGTCCGGAGCTTCTCGCGGAATCTCCACCTCAGCACAACAGGAGAAATCCGTTATGGCACGTATTACCGCAAAAAACAGCCGCCGTTACCGGGTGCAGTTCACTATGCGCCGTGAGCTGCACGAGATCTACGAAGCCTACCTGACCAGAGCCGCAGCCCTGCACCTGCTCATCGACTTCGGCAATGACTTTGAGGAGTGGTTCGAGAACCAGCTCCACCAGGTCGGACAGGAACTGGACCGGCTCGAAACCCGGCTGCCTCTCAATTCCCCTCGGCAATGACAAGGAGATAATTATGGAACTGATCCCCCTGAGCACCCTGCCAGAAACCGGCTTTCTTCGCCTGCCCCATATCGTCGGCAACCCTAAGGCTCGTCCACCTGTCCCAGCCCTGATTCCGGTCTCGAGAAGCACCTGGTGGGCCGGAGTCAAATCCGGCCGCTATCCCCAGCCGGTCAAACTGGGGCTGCGCATCACCGCCTGGCGGGTAGAGGATATCCGCCAGCTCATCCGTGAAAGCCCAACGCGAGGTTGAGAGACAGCGATGGAATGGGTCAAAATTATGTGCAACATCCTTGACCACCGGAAGATCAAACTGCTCCGCAAAGGGCCGGAGGGCGACACCCTGGTGCTGCTCTGGCTAATGATGCTGGCCGAGGCCGGCAAAAACGGCCGGGGCGGCTCCCTGCTGATCTCAGACAGCACGCCCTACACCGGCGAGACCCTGAGCATGCTCATGGATATCTCCCTGTCCACCGTGGAGCTGGGGCTCGCTGCCTTCGCCAGGCTGGAGATGATCGACTTTGAAGACGGCATCATCTCCATCAGGAACTGGCGAAAGTATCAAAGCGAGGATCGGCTTGAGGCACGACGGGAAAAAGACCGACTTCGCCAGCAGCGGCACCGGAAAAATAGTCACGATGTCTCCCTCCTCCAACCTGAACCGGAGTCACGTGACCCGGTAACGTTACCGTCACGTGATGTCACGCTTGAGAACAGACAAGAACAGAACAGACAAGAACAGAGTAGAGAAGAACAGACAACAGACAGTGTTCGTTTGTTGTTGCAAGGAACGCCTCTGTCCCGTGTTTCTGATCAGGATCTACAGAACCTGGAGAAAAGGCACGGTTCTGAACGACTGCGGCTGGCCGCCGATATCGCCGTTGAGACCTGGAGGCGTGATCATAAGGATCGACGCAATCCTGGCGGCTACCTCCACTCCCTATGCGTCTCTCTGGTGGTGCCGGACTGGTACGTGCCTTTGGCCGAACGAAAGGCTCGTTCCAGGGCAACGCAGCAACGGCAAGAGGACATTGCTGCCGAGAAGGTGGCTATCACAGCCCAGGAAGAAGCAGCGAGTGCTAAGCGGGACATTCTTTGGAATGGACTCTCCGAGGCGGAGCAGGAGTTCTTCCTTTCGGAGGTCTTGGCGGACATGCCGGTCGGGACGAATTCAGCGGCGGGGGTAGTCCTGATCCTGTCCAAGCTGAAGGCCTGGGAAGCATCGCAGGTTGGCGGTTCAACTTGAGGGGTGGCCGCTGATTGTTGTGGTGCGGTCGACCGCACAGTGTTCGCGCTTGCAGCGCGGGGTGCGGAAAGGGTCCTTGTCGTGATTGTGCCGCTGATGCTGTCTCAACCTCGTCGGAATGCAGCTCCTTTATTGGCCGCCGCCTTTCCGCGCTGTGTCAGCATGGGCCGACACAGCGCGGAACCCGCAAACCCCTTTTGTGTTGCCGCGATTTCGCGCGGCAACACCCGGAGGACAGATCCATGAGCAGGAATAACGCGACATTTGATGCCCAAATCGAAGTCGAACGAATTAGGAGCCGCCGGGCCGAGGCACGGCGAAAGATGTATCGCAAAAGCCGCCTGGACAAGTACCGGGCGGAACTGGTGGCCATGCGGCAGGCGGGTGCCTCCTGTGCTGATCTGGCCGAGTGGCTGCGGGTCAGTCACCGCTGTCGGATGCACCGCAGTTCGATTGATCGATATCTGAAACGATTGCCGGAATTGGCCAACGAGGCTACTGCGAACAAGGCAGCCTTCCGTTGACAACGGGGAGGAGAAGTATGCCAAGTTTTCGATCCGCTAGGGCG
>CAITZN010000056.1 GCA_903896915.1 uncultured bacterium | reverse complement strand
TGCTGATGCCGTCGAAAAAGCAGGGATGAGCGTTCCTCCCTTGAGTGACAAACTGGCTGCACAACTGCGCGCCCAATTGCCCGCAGCCGCCTTTATCGACAATCCTATCGATATTTCTGCCGATGCTGAACCTCGTCACTATGCAGCAGCCATCGATATCGCCGTGGCCGACGAATCCATCGACGCTATCCTTGTGGTTCTGGCCCCCCAGTACATGACCGAACCTGCCGCTACGGTCCGCGCCATTGTGGCCCACCTCGACGACACCACCCCGGTTTTGGCATCCTTTCTTGGCGGTAGCGATGTCATGCCATCGCGCAAGGAGCTGGCCGCCGCGGGTTTGCCCTTTTATGATTCGCCGGAACGTGCTGTTGGCGCGCTCAAGGCCATGCACGAATACGGGGTTTGGAAACACCGGCCCGCCCGTCATGTGGTTCGCTTTCCGGTCAATCGACGCAGAGTCGAGCGGATCATCGCCCGGCGGCAACGAACCAATCGGCTGCGGCTGGGCGAAGTCAAATCAAAGGGTATTCTCAAGGCTTACGGCTTTCATATCCTGGAAGGAAGGCTGACCTCAACCCCCGAAGAGGCGGTTGAGATCGCCCGTTTTATCGGCTTTCCCGTGGCCCTGAAAATTATTTCGCCCAGCATCGTCCATAAATCAGACTTGGGAGGCGTCCGGCTCAACCTCGGCTCGGCCCAGGAGGTGGCTGACGCCTTTGACTTGATGATGCTGCGCATCAACAAACATGCTCCCAATGCTATTATCGGTGGCATTTACGTGGAAAAAATGGCCGAAAAAGGGCTGGAAGTGATCATCGGTATGACCCGTGATCCCCAGTTCGGTCCCATGCTGATGTTTGGTTTGGGAGGTATCTTCGTCGAGGTCATGAAGGATGTCACCTTTCACCTTGCCCCGATCACCGAGAACGAGGCTGTGCAGATGCTCCAGTCGACACGCTCTTATGAACTCCTCCAGGGAAAACGGGGCCTCAAGGAATTCGACATTCACGCCATTGCCGTGGCCCTGCAGCGCATCAGTCAGTTGACCACCGATTTCCCCCAAATTCTTGATCTTGAAATCAATCCACTGATCGTTGGTGAGGTTGGTAACGAGCCGGTGGTGGTCGATGCCCGCATGACGTTTGCACCGCTACTCGACCAAAGGTAAGTTAGATGCCAACGTTTTATCCACAGAATCAATAAGGATTGCTCATGGAATACGAGAAGGACTGGCAAAAAATCTACAGCGACATGATCGCTACCCCGACCCAGGCACTGAGCCATCTTAAGTCTGGGCATCGAGTGTTTATCGGCACGGGATGCGGCGCGCCGCAAGAGCTGATTGCTGCTATGACGGGTCGGGCCCGTGGGGTTTCCAATGTCGAGATTATCCAGTTGATAACCAAGGGCGATGCCCCGTATGCTGACAAAAAGATGTCGGAGAGTTTTGCGATCAACTCTTTTTTTATCAGCTCAAATATTCGAGACGTTATCCAGGAAGGCTTTGGCGATTACACCCCAATCTTGCTGTCTGACGTGCCCAAACTGTTCGATTCCGGCAGCCTGCCCATTGACATCGCCCTGATTCAGGTGACCCCTCCCAATGTCCATGGCCGGGTCAGCCTCGGCATATCGGTGGACATCGTCCGCAGTGCGACTGAGAACGCCTCGCTGGTCATCGCCGAAGTTAATCCCAATATGCCCTGGACCCACGGTGACACCCAGGTTGATGTCAACGATCTCGACCTCCTGGTGCCGGTAAACAGGCCTATTCTTGAACGGGAACTGCATCAACCCGACGAGATCAGTCGTAAGATTGCCCAAACAGTGGCTGCCCTCATCCCTAATGGGTCGACCATCGAGCTGGGGTTGGGCCGTGTACCCGGTTATGGCCGCATTCCTCAGGTGGTGATGGAATATCTCAAGGATCGTAAGGATATCGGTTTTCATACCGAGATGATTTCCGATTCCATCATTCCTCTGATCGAATCCGGGGCAGTGACCGGAGCAATGAAGTCCATCGACAAAGGTAAGATAACCGCCAGCTTCTGCATGGGTACCAAGAAACTCTACGACTACATCAACGACAACCCCCTGTTCAGTTTCCGGCCGACAGAGTACATCAACGACGCCAACGTCATCGGTAAGCACAAGCGGATGGTAGCGGTCAATATGGCCCTGGAAATCGATCTCACTGGCCAGGTCTGCTCAGACTCAGTGGGCGGTCGCTTCTATTCAGGCATCGGCGGTCAGATCGATTTCAACCGCGGCGCGGCCAGATCCGAGAGCGGTCGGGCAATCATCACTCTGCCATCACTCAATAAAGAAGGCGACCTGTCGCGGATTGTCTGCACCCTGCAGCCAGGCTCTGGGGTGGTCATCAACCGGGGTAGTGTCCACTATGTGGTCACCGAGTACGGAGTGGCTTATCTCCATGGAAAATCGATCCAGGAGCGGGTCATGGCGCTGATCTCCATAGCTCATCCCGATTTCCGGGAGCAATTGTTCCGCGATGCAGTGGCGGCAAAATATCTGCGGCCCGGCCTGGCTCGCTTCAGTAATCGCTTCATGACACCGGTGGAGGCATCAATCAGAGCATCGTTTCTCATGCTGGACGGTATTGAAGTGGAATTCCGTTCCATCAAGCCCACAGATGAGCCGCACATGCGCGATCTGGTCTACAACCTTAGCCAGGAGACCATCTATTACCGGTTTATGAGCCACCAGCAGCGGTTCACACCACGGCAGATTGAAGATTTCGTCTATATCGATCACCGTCGGGACGTAGCGGTAGTGGGTACGATCCCCGAGGCCCACGGTGAGCAGATCGTCGTGGTCGGCACCTACTACCTCAACGAAAAGACCAATCTGGCCGAAGTCGCATTTGTAGTCCGCGACGGCTGGCAAGGCAAGAGACTGGGTACATTTGTCTTTCAGCATCTCGTCAAAATCGCCAAGCGCAACGGCATCGCTGGCTTTACCGCTGAGGTCCTGCGGGAAAACGAACGGATGCAGGCGGTATTCAACCATTCCGGGCTCAAGGTGAAGAGCCATCTCGAGGAAGGCGTCTACAGCTTTGTGATGGATTTTTAGTTCGTGGCGAAAGGATGGATTGAGTTGGCAGTGTGGTTGCCGGTTTGCGGTCAAAGATCGGGTCAGGCGTTCTTTTGCACGGATCAGAAACAACGATAGTCGCCTGTCTTTTCGCCCTCACAGTCACAGCTCGACGTGCTTCGGAGTATTCAACGTAACTAACCGATATTAAACAGAGTAACGATCTAATTTCTCTCCGTGCAGACACCTTTCTACTCCAGCGAAAATCCTTTCCAGCTTATTTCCGCTTTCACTCCGGCCGGCGATCAGCCTGCCGCTATTGAGAAACTGGTAGCCAACCTTGATACAGGAGTGCGCGACCAGGTTTTGCTGGGCGTTACCGGTTCGGGCAAGACCTTCACCATGGCCCAGGTCGTGGCCAGGGTGCAGCGGCCCACCTTGGTGATGGCTCCGAATAAGACCCTGGCGGCCCAACTCTTCGGCGAGTTCCGGGAACTTTTCCCCCACAATGCAGTGGAGTATTTTGTCTCCTACTACGATTATTATCAGCCCGAGGCCTACATCCCGGCTTCCGACACCTATATCGAGAAGGATTCCGCCATTAACGATGCTATCGACAAGATGCGGCATTCGGCCACCCGTTCGCTGTTGACCCGGCGAGACGTGCTGATTGTGGCCTCGGTCTCCTGCATCTATGGCCTTGGTTCTCCGGATGAGTACAAGAACATGCATCTGTCCCTGCAGAAAGGGACCGAGTATCCGATGGAAGAGGTGCAGCGGCGTCTGGTTTTCATGCTCTATGAACGCAACGATTACTCCTTTCACCGCGGCACCTTCAGGGTTCGAGGTGATGTCATCGACATTTTTCCCGTCCATGAGGAAGAGCAT
>CAITZN010000055.1 GCA_903896915.1 uncultured bacterium | reverse complement strand
GCGACGAAGGCGGCGGTCCCCAGACCGACGCCAAGCGCTTCTACACCGATCACGGCGGCCAGTGCCATCCGCTGGTCGAGACCGATGACAGTTTGCGGCCCTAGCCAAGAAAGCCAGGCAAAACCCAGAATCGACACCAATTGCACGACACCGAACAACCACAGGGCACGATTGATCCCCAACCGAACCATCCACAAGCCGCCGAGCAAACCGCCGAGTACTGCGGGCCAGAGACCAGCGTGCTTGGCGATCAGGCCGATATCGGTTTTCGTGAAGCCCATGTCGAGATAAAACGGGGTGGCCAGTGCCGTGCAGAGCGAATCGCCCAGTTTGTAGAGGAAAATAAAAGCAAGCACTAACACCGCACCACGTAAACCGGCGCGACCCATGAATTCGTGAAAAGGCTCGACCACGGCTTCACGCAGCGTCTTTGGTGCGGCACAGGCCACTGCCGGTTCCTTAACCAGCAGGATCATGACCATGCCGGGCAGCATGAAGGCAGCGGTTATCCAGAATACCTGCGACCACGGCAGCAGGTCGGAAAGAATCAGCGACAGTGAACCCGGCACTAGTCCGGCCAACCGGTAAGCGTTCACATGCACGGCGTTGCCCAGGCCCAGTTCAACCTCATCCAGCAACTCCCGTCGATAAGCGTCGAGGGCAATGTCCTGGGTGGCTGAAAAAAGTGCGAGCAGGGTGGCGAGCCAGAGCACCGGCACGATATCCGTACGTGGTGAAAGCCCGCCGAGCAGGCCGATGGAGAGCAGCAGGCCAAACTGCATGAGAAGTGTCCAGCTGCGCCGCCGACCGAGTACAGGCAGGGCATAACGATCAAGGAAGGGCGACCAGAGGAACTTCCAGGTGTAGGGAAACTGGATCAGCGCAAAGAAACCGATGGTTTTAAGATTGACACCCTCGCTGCGCAGCCACGCGGGAAGCAGATTGAGCAGCAGATAAAGAGGAAGGCCAGAACTGAACCCGGTAAAGATACAGATCAGCATCTTGCGGGTCAGTAATACCGCGAGCCAGGCCGGCATCAGGCTCTTCGCTCCAAACGGTACAAGGCCAGTCTGCCGTTCACCGAAAGACAGACGCCCGGCTCTTCCATCCATGCCTCTAGCACCGAAGAGGTGGAAAGAAGCGGCACGTCACAGGTGAATCCCATCAAGGGGGAGATGAGTATCCGGGGTGCAAAGAGTTGTTGCTGTAAGGTTGGATTCATGATGGAGTTCAGAAGAAGGAAAGGGGGAGAAGCAGCAGTCCTTTCTACCATACTGTGTTGTTTTGCAAAGAGCAAATTACGGTCCCTGAATGTTGGTGCAAAAGCGGCATTCTGTCCACCACCTCGGTAATACAGCAGGGCAAATAGTTTATAGAGCTCTCGCCGATCAGCCCCATATGCCAAGAAAGATAGGGCAGACTGACCACCAGGTTATAGCTGTCGTAGGCTCTGGTAGTGGCGATTACCATCACTTCGTCCGGTTCGAGTGCCCTGCCAAGGGCCGGGCGCACTATTAACCCAAAAAAGACGACAGCTGCTATAACGATCATTTTTTGACAGGTGCGGGGAGCCATGCTACCTTGCCGAGCGAAAGGATTAAGAGAAATTGGTGAGATGACGCGAGCCAAACTATAGGAGAAAAGAGCGGTGATTGATAAGGAGAATGAAGCGGAGATTGCCGACTTCCAACAGCGGCTACTCGACTGGTTCGCCGCCCACCAGAGGCCGTTGCCCTGGCGTAAAACTTACGAGCCGTACCATGTCTGGATCTCTGAGATTATGGGGCAGCAGACCCAGATGGAACGGGTCGGTGTTTACTTTGAACGGTGGATCACCCTTTTTCCCGATATCACCGCTGTGGCAACCGCCTCGGAACAGGCAATCCTCAAGGCCTGGGAAGGACTGGGGTATTACAGCCGGGCTCATAACATCCAGCGAGCGGCCAGACAGATTCTTGCTGCAGGTGAGGGTGATATTCCCGCCCACTACCAGCAACTGCTGGCCCTCCCCGGGATCGGTCCATACACTGCTGCCGCCATCCTGTCGATTGCCTTTAATCAGCCGTATCCGCTGCTCGATGCCAATGTTGAGCGGTTGTTCGCTCGGTTGGCCGATATCGACAGCCCTCTCAAGCAGGGAGCAACCAAGAAACGGCTCGCTGGCATGGCTGCTGTCCTGCTCCATCAGGAGAATCCGCGCAGCTTCAACCAGGGGCTTATGGAACTGGGGGCTTTGATCTGTACTCCAAAAAAACCGGCATGCACTATCTGCCCGGTACAGGCCCATTGCCAGGCTCTCAAGGCAGACACCGTTGATCTCCGCCCGCTGCCTGCTGCCAGGCAGCAACGGATCGATATCGTCATGGCCTGCGGCATTATCCGCCGTGGCCCCCATTTTTTTATTCAGCAGCGATTACTCGATGATATCTGGG
>CAITZN010000054.1 GCA_903896915.1 uncultured bacterium | reverse complement strand
TTGCTTCTCGTCCTCATGAAGTGCGGCGAGCTTTCCGATCACAAGGGGTTTGAGTAAGGATTGCACGGTAAGCCCGGCGTTGATCTCTTCAAAACGGGTGATCGCCTTGGGACGCTGCCCCTCTTTTTCGTCAAGGAACGCCAGTTCGATTTTGGCCCATAAGCCGGACGGAGTTGAGCCATACTCCTGCACCACCTTTTCCAGCATCTGCCTGCTGTCCTGTTTGGCGACCAGCGCGACGTCAAGAGCAGAAGCGGCCTTGCCGGCCCGGTAATGCAGATACGAGGTATAAGCAGAAACCGCAACAATGAGGAACACACACCCGGCCACAGCCATCCAGATGGCACGTTGATTCCGCCGTATATAGGAGATCGCGGCAGGAGGCAGGTTGAACTGCTCGAGCAATCCCATAGGAGGACTCAGAGTTTGCAATTGGATATTCTTCCGATCAAAAGCACTTTGCTCTGCCATAACAGCACGCTCTCCTTTACGAATAACTACTCAGATGAATAGTTATGTAGGTTTTCAATATGTTTGTGATTGCAATACGCCATGAAGCCAGTGTGGCCTCTTCATTTTCGGCCATTTTCTTGCCCAACAGGCTACCGCCTCAGAGACAGCAGGCTGCAACACTACAAGGCCATGATTCTATAAATACCGTTGCGCTTGCCTGGGTAAGGCTGTAAAAAAGCATTCCAGTAAGTGGATATCTGCCCGATGTGTTCGGCACAGAAGCTTGCGATTATAACCCGGCAAAAAAAAAAAGCATCAGACAATCAAGATTTCCATGCAAAAAGCCGTGCCCCAGCAACTACGAACCACTCTTCACCCTCCCCCGCAACCTCGACCGAGCATCGCTCTGCACCGTGGATAACCGCCAGCCCCTGACCGTTTCCGAGCTCAATGGCTCCATCCGCAGCCTGCTCGAAAACCGTTTTCCCTTTGTCAGTGTCACCGGGGAGCTTTCCAACCTGCACCGACCCTATTCCGGCCACCTCTACTTCACCCTCAAGGACCAGCATGCCCAGATCAAGGCCGTCCTTTTCAAGACACAACAGCGCTACCTGACAGAAACACCGAAAGACGGCGCCCATGTGGTCTGCCGAGGACGGATATCCGTCTACGAACCGAGAGGCGAATACCAGCTGATTGTCGACACCATCGACATCCATGGCGTCGGCGCCCTGCAGCAGGCCTTTGCACAATTAAAGAGCCGGCTCGCGGCCGAAGGCCTTTTCGACGAGCACCTCAAGCGCAGCCTGCCGCGCATTCCCCGGCACATCACCCTGATCACCTCACCCCAGGGGGCCGCAGTACACGATTTCATTCGAATCGCTACCCGGCGCTTCCCGTCGATCCGGATTGCGGTCTACCCCGTTGCGGTCCAAGGGGAGCAAGCGGCAGCCGACATGATTCAGGCACTTGCCAATATCAATACCGGGCTGGCGACTGACGCAATCGTCCTCTGTCGGGGAGGTGGCTCCATTGAGGACCTCTGGGCCTTTAACGATGAACAACTGGCCAGGGCTATCC
Organism: uncultured bacterium; assembly: GCA_903896915.1. Taxonomy (GTDB): domain Bacteria; phylum Desulfobacterota; class Desulfobulbia; order Desulfobulbales; family Desulfobulbaceae; genus Desulfobulbus. The sequence goes on along the minus strand of CAITZN010000054.1, from coordinate 8,336 downwards.
GAGGATCGTCAGTACCAGTTGTTAGTGCCGTTGGCCACGAGATCGATTTCACCATCGCCGATTTCGCCGCAGACCTTCGGGCCCCCACACCCAGCGCAGCGGCAGAACTGCTGGTTCCGGACAGTGTTTCCCTGCAAAAAAATGTCGATACCTGTGGAGCCAGGCTCCGGCGAACCATGCAGACCCGGATCGATCGCTACGGGCAACGGCTGCTCCTGGCCCGACATCACCTGGAGACCATAGCCCACCCGCTCGACAGGCTGATGCTCCAAGTCGACCAGATGAGCCTGAGCATGGAACTTTCGATCAAAACCATCCTTGCCGAAAAACGACAACAGCTGGACGACACTGTCTTCCGGCTGGAACAAAGAAATCCAGCCCACCTCCTCACCCTGTACAGACAAAGGCTGAAGGGGTTGCACGCCAGACTGGTGCAGACGGCTGGTTCTCTCCTGCAGGCAAAACAGGAGCAATGCAGCCGTGCCGCAGGCGTACTCCATGCAGTCAGCCCATTGGCGACTCTAGCAAGGGGCTATGCGATCGTGCGCACGACCGGGGCAAAAAAACGCATCGTGACCGCCGAATCTCAGGTCAAAGTCGGGGAGTTGGTAGAGGTAATTCTGCACCAGGGGGAACTCCGGTGCTGTGTTGAAGCGAAAGAAGAGGGTGAAGCCAACGGCAGGATGCCGTAGGAAGAGTCAATCCAGAACGGCGTCAAGCTCCTGATTGATATAGGTAATGGCCTGGGCCAATTGCTGCGGGTTTTTCTTGGCGGTTTTTCTCAGCACCCCACCCCATTCCTGGAGCATGGAAGTGTTAACCTTGCGGACTCTGTTTTGCCGGCACCACTCCATGCCAATTTTCCTACCTAGGCTTTCCAGGGCAATCCGCTGTTCCTGCCGCTTATCAGGCGATGTCCTTGCCAGAATTTCCGTGGTAATTTCCTGCCAGCCCATGGCCAATACATTCCCTTCCTGAAAAGTCTTAAACCAGGACTTTTCCTCAGGAGTCAGGCTCTCCGGAATCTCATACCGGTAGGCAGTCGTCCTCCCTGTCAGGGCGGCCTGAGCCTCATTCGCATGCGATGGGGAGCCAATTATCTGCACCGAAAGGAATATCGCTATGCCTAAATATATAAATCTCACAGCCTCTCCATAGAACACCTGGGTTTGTGATAATCTCTATTATAAAATAACACGCCCAGTTGATGGTGTCAAGAATCAGCCTGGTGTGAGTACAATTTTTTGTACCCGATATGCTTCAGATGCGGTCGCCCCGGAGAAGCACGCGCTCGATGTTCTGGTTTGCGCCCCCCCCTCTACAGAGATGTTGAAGCACTTTGAATCTGCAGGGGTCTCATTCACTACCTGCCAGAGTACGATCGTAGAGCTTGCCGACACCGTACTCCTTACGACGCTGGAATTTTTCGTAAGGAGGACCCATCAGCTGCATTTCCGGATACTGTTTCTGAATCTGCATGGCAATCTCAATCTCCTTGGTGCAACCGGTGGAATAGGTGGCATCCTTACCGGTCCACTCGGGCGGCACCTTCTTGCCCATCAGTTCAAAGGATTTGACAATGTCCTCAACGCTTTGGAACCGCCAGATGTCGATATTGCCGGACCGTTGAAAGATCTCCCACATATACATGATATCGTCGGCATCCATGCCCTCGACAAAATGTTCCCCAGGATTAATGATCACCACATCGTTGAGCGAGGAGCGGAGATGCTCGACAAAGACATTGAGAATCTCTTTGGCGGTTTTTAATTGACCAGGGATCGAGCCGACAATGGCCGAGTAGAACATGATCGTCTTGCCAGCCACCTTTTCCCGCTCGACCATATCGACCAGCGCCTCAGCCTTGTGGCGGAGTGTAGCCCGAGAGAACCTGATGGCCTTGGGATGATGCGGCTTGAGCATCATATCTATGATACCATCATCACCGGGGACGATGGAGACGATGTCGCGGGTAAACTGGAAATGGTTAAAAATGTTCTCGCGACCGCTGGGATTGCGGTAGACGACCAGATCCGCCTCCTTAAAGGCCCGGGCATAGGTAACCGAAGTCAGGAGCGGATTGAAGGGTTCGCGGGTGCCGTCCGAGATCACCAAGAGCCGATTTTCGCTGTCGAGATAACGAAGCAGCTCGTTCTTGGAAATCTTGGAATCACCGATGATGTCTGCATCCTCGAGCAGCTCGTCCAAGGTCGGATCCTCGATGAGATCGACAAAAGAGACCCGGTGGTAATAAAAATCCTGTTTGACCGCCATGATAACCTTGATACCGATCTTCATAAAAATACGCATAATGGCGAGATCAAAGACAATCTCACCAGAACGACCACCGACCCAGAGGATGCAGGGCCGACGCTTCCCGGAGATGACATCGCGCAGCCAGTTGCAAATCCACAGCCATTCAGGGGTTTCCAGCGGGCGGTTCATCACCTGTTCCAGAGAGGAGATCGCCGGCGGTTCGTCCTGCCTCCAGATGGGACGCACCGAGGAAAGCAGCAGCAGACGGCGCAAACGCAGCAGATGCAGTTGCAGATCGATATCGGTCAAGGTGGTCTCAGCCGTTATTTCCAACCCCTCCGGAGAATTAAAGGCTTGCTCAAAGGCCTCAGACTGCAAAAAATCGGCCGCTCTTCTGTTTTCAAGTTCCCGTTCAACGGCCAGCGGCCGGTCAATCTCGCTGATGGTGGTGAAGATACCGAGCAACCGTTTTTCGACCCGGCCAGGCAGCTGCACCTTATGTGATATTTCATGGTTGTATTTGATCGTCAACAGACTGAAGAGGTACTGCCGTTTGTACGGATCCGTCACCACTTCGCGAACCAGTTTTTCCAGCCGGGTCCATATGCCGATGTAGGCCGAGGTGAGCACGGTGTCAGCCCGTTTTTCGATAATGGCATTGAACAGCTCGTCGGAACAGGGGTAGTAGATCTGTTCGTCCTCAAGATGTACGATGAATTTGAGCTGTTCCGGTGAAGCCACCCGATCAGGAAAGGTTTCATAGGCCAGATGGTTTTCGGTAAAAAAATTAGTCAACCAGGCATCACGATCAGGATCCAAACCCTTTACATACCGAGTTATTTCACTCATAACACCCTTCCCTTCTCTGGTGAATACTACCGAAATTTCAGCAACACAACTGTTCCCGAGGGCCGTATCCTATAAACAACAATCTCTTTAAATACTCAGAAATCAACAATGACGCATATCCGGCAGGCCTAAATATTTCATGCTGCCTATTGCGATCGCTGCCAATCATCAACCAAACTATTTTGGACAACGCACCTAGAAAAACAAATAATCGGAAAAATTAAAAGCATAGCATGCCCATACTACACGCATTGCGCAATGAACTGAAAGAGGAATTTGCCCAGTCAGGAAATGGCACAAGACGAACACATGTCATCCCAACCTGTTCGCAACGACCGAAAGCTCACCCCTTTTTTTCCGGAAAAACGAATTCCTCTTTCCCTTTCTTGCGCCGTATCCAGTTCAAGGCCTGTTCAACCTGCGGAACCTGCCAAAGCCGGTCGAGCAGATGGCGTTTGCCGGGAAAATCCATGAGACAGATGCCTATCAAAATAGTCAACAACCCCTGTCCGGGCAATACCAGCATGGCCACACCAGCAATCACCAAAACAAAACCGACGACGTTGCGCATCACGAGAATACACAAGGCCAAAGCCGGATGCCGACGATGACGTGTTTCAAGCTGCTGCCAATGGGTGAGGAAATAATCCGATCTCATCCGGCCTATCACCCAGGGGACGGCAATAAGACTGCCAAAAAAAGCGACAAAAGAGAAGGTTCCCAGTACTTTGAGTAGAACAGCATAATTCATAAACCCACCGGCGATTCAATGAGAATCTGTTCAAGAGTTCGTTTCGGCACATGGTGCACGCCTTGGCCATCGTGCCAGTAACGTATATCACCATCAAGGCGGAGTTGCTCTAGCACCACGGTCTCGGCCGGGTAGCCCAGGGCCACCACCAGCATCACCTTGAAGCAATTGTCCAGCTGCAATAATCTGTGGACTGGGCCATGAGCAAAAGCTCCGATCCGGCAGCCATACACTCCTTGTTCAGCGGCACCGAGCAACAAATTTTGAGTGGCGATGCCCAAATCGCAATGGGCCTCGCTTTCTGCCCCATTCAGGAGTCTTGCATCCAGCAGACAGACGACATAGGCCGCAGGGCGTTCGCCAGGTACCGGTCCTGGCCAGTCGGGAAGATAGCCGGCCCAGCCAAGCATGGGGAAGAGCTGCTGCCGCAGTATCGCGTCGGTAATCACCATATACTTGAGCACCTGGCCGTTACGGGCCGACCCACCGAGCCGGGCGAGATCGATCAAACCTCGTAGCAAAGCGGGGGCAAGGGGCTGCTCTTCCTGAAACCGCCGCACCGTCCTGGTCTTATGCACTAAATCCGCTAACATCAATTCTCCTTTTCTGCTCAATGACCGCCCCGGAAATCAGCTGCGCGATCTCGTGCCTGACGGCCTCAATTGACCACAATTTTTCTGTTCAATCCGGGACTGACATGCTACATATTCAAGTACATTGAAAAAATCAACCAGCCATTGCCCTATTGCTTGATGCTTGACGTGATCACCTCCATACGACTGCTGGATATCATCGACATCCTGATAGTCTCGTTCATCATCTACCGGATCATCCTGCTGCTTCGTGGGACACGGGCTGTGCAGATGCTGGCCGGGATAGCGGTCATTATTGTCATCTATTTCCTCTCAGATAAATTTGAGCTACAGACGCTGCACTGGCTATTCAAAACCTTTCTCAGTTCCATCCTGCTCGTAATTGTCATCCTCTTCCAGGCCAACATCCGCCGTGCCCTGACCCAAATGGGCAAAACCCCGTTTCATAAGAGCGACGTAGTAGCCGAACACGACATAGATGAAATCGTCCGCGCCACCGCCTACATGGCCCGACGCCGCATTGGCGCTCTTATCGTCATTGAGCGTGACACCGGGCTGAGGGACTACGTCGATACCGGCCACCGGCTTGATGCCCGCCTACGATACGAGCTGCTGGTGGCTATATTCCTGCCCGCCTCCCCCATGCATGATGGCGGTGTCATTATCCACAAGGACCGCATCCATTCCTCCGGTTGCCTGCTGCCGCTTTCGCAAAATCCAAATATTGACAAACGCTACGGAACCCGCCACCGGGCTGCCCTAGGGTTGTCCGAGGAAAGCGATGCGGTAATCCTCGTAGTCTCCGAGGAGACCCAGGAAATCTCTCTGGTTCTGCAAGGAAAAATCACCACCTGTCTCGACGAAAAGACGCTGACCACCACCCTAAAAACCCTTTTGATCCCTCAAAAAAAGACCGGATTCCGCTGGCTGGCCCGACTGAACACCCTCCGAAGCAATGAAAAGATTACCTAATCTCGCCTTTCTATCAAAGCACTGGCTACTGAAACTGCTCTCCCTGATCATCGGAGCAAGCCTCTGGTATTTCGTGGTCGGCCAAGATCAGGTGGACGTCATCGTCAGTACCCCGCTGGAACTGCATAACCTACCGGCCGACCTTGTTATCGCCAACCAGTACAAGAAAGATATCGAGGTTGCGATCCGCGGCCCCAGGCGGCTAATCAAAGAAATGCGTCAGCAGAACATCTCCCGCCCTGTGGATTTGAGCAAAGCGGCACCGGGAGCCGTGGTCGTTAAAAACGACAGCGATTCCATACCGTTCCCTCAAGGCATCACGGTACAACGGGTGCAACCCGCTAACATCACACTGCTGGTCGACCGTTTGGTGCACAAGGACTTTACCATCACCCCGGTGACCAAGGGGAAACCGGCTGCGGGTTTTGTAGTTGAAAACATTGCGCTTAATCCGCCGCGCATCACCGTGACCGGCCCGCAGACCATCCTCGACCGGGAAACAGCCCTCAAAACCTCGATCATCAACATGGATGCGCTAGATCGCTCCACCACATTCCAGGTGCATCTCAATCTCAATGAAGCGCTGCTCAAACTCATCGGCGAAACCGTGATCGAGGCTAACATCGTCCTCAAAGAAACCATGGTCAGAAAAACCGTACGGGGCATCCCTATCAACGTCAGGGACAGCAACCCGACCGTGAAGACCATACCGCCCACGGTGACGGTTGAGGCTGACATTCCAGAGCAGATCGTGCAGATAACCCCCGAGCTTGCCATGCTGTTCCGGGCTGCGGTCAATGTTGCTCCTGATAAAACCGCCGGTGAGATGCCGGTGCTGGTCAACGGCATTACCTTGCCGGGGCACGCCCCTATTGTCATCTTCAAAGTAACTCCGGAACAAGTGCGGATTCTCCCGTGACCACCCGGTCCACAACCGACCCTACCTAATATTCTATACGATTCACCTTCTTCAACAACAGCAGGAACGACCCATGAAAAAACTTTTTGGAACCGACGGAGTGCGCGGGGTTGCTAACATCTATCCCATGACCTCGGAAATCGCCATGCAGATCGGCAGGGCCATCGCCTTTATCACCACCTCTATGCGGGCCGATGCAGGAGTAGTTATTTCCGCTTCACACAACCCCTTCCAGGACAACGGCATCAAGATCTTCTCCGCCGACGGCTATAAGCTCCCCGACGCGATGGAGGCCGAAATCGAGGATCTGATCTTCTCGCAAAAGATGGCCGCCCTCCGTCCGGTAGCTGACGAAGTCGGCAGAGCGACACGAATTGAGGATGCGGCCGGCCGCTACATTGTCTCCCTCAAAAATACCTTTCCCAAAAATTACGTGCTCGACGATTTCCACATCGTCCTAGACTGCGCCCACGGTGCCACCTATCGGGTCGCCCCCCATGTCTTCTCGGAACTGGGAGCCAGGGTAACCACCATCGGCGCCACCCCTGACGGCAAGAATATCAACCATGAATGCGGGGCGCTACACCCGGAGGTGATGGCAGCCAAGGTCAAGCAACTGGGCGCTGACATCGGCCTGGCCCTGGATGGCGATGGCGACCGATTGATCGTCTGCGACGAACACGGCGCTATCGTTGACGGCGATCACATCATGGCCATCTGCGCCAACGACCTGATGCACCGACGCAAACTCAAGAAAAAGACCCTGGTGGCCACGGTGATGAGCAACATGGGGCTAGAGCAGGCCATGACTGCCATGGGCGGCCAGATGGTGCGCACCCAGGTGGGTGACCGCTATGTGGTCGAGACCATGCGTGCCAAGGGTTACAACTTCGGCGGCGAACAATCGGGACACCTGGTCTTTCTCGATCACAACACTACCGGCGACGGCACCTTGGCCGGACTGCAGCTACTGGCCATCATGATCAAGAAAAACAAACCCTTGTCCGAGTTGGCCACCATCATGTCGACCTATCCACAGGTGCTGGAAAATGTGCGCATGGCCTCAAAAATAGCGCCGGAACACATCCCTGGATTTCCCGAGGCCTTAAAACAGGCGGAGGAGAAGCTTGGCAACCGGGGCCGGATTTTGGTCCGGGCCTCAGGGACCGAACCGGTCATCCGGGTGATGACCGAGGGCGAGGATGAACAAGAGATCGCCACCCTTGCCCATGAGCTCTGCGATGTCATCCGCAAAGCTGACCGGGGGTGAGGGGCTGTAGGTACTTAGACTGTTAGGCTCTCAGGATTAGCAAGGCAGTCCAAACGCAAGCCGTCTTCTTTTCCTTAACATGACTACAGCTCTAAACAACCTTTAAAGAAAAAGGGCCGCCCTCTCCATGGAGGGCGGCCCTTTGCTGTCTTGCCCCGGAGGTAATCCGGTACAATCCTGATTATTTAGCCAACGCCTGTGCCATCGCTTTTTTGAAACCTTCAACTGATCCGGCAATAACCTTCTCATCGACACAAAAGGCCAGACGGATATACCCGGGCATCCCAAAACCCCGGCCGGGGACGGCAAGAATTTTCTGTTCCTGCAGCAGGCGGCAGAACTCGACATCGTCGATTGGCACCTGGGGAAAAAGATAAAAGGCACCCTTAGGTCGGACATAGGTGATTCCGGCTTCATCCAGCACCTTGCAGAACGCCTCGAGCCGACGCGCATAGATGGAACTATCTGCCGAAACATCCTGCAGCTGCACCACGACCCGTTGCATCAAAGCAGGGGCATTAACGAACCCAAGAATGCGGTTGGCCAGCGTCATGGCACCCAACACCGATTCTTTATCCTTCATTTCCGGATGGACGGCGAGGTAGCCGATCCGCTCACCCGGCAGCGACAACTCCTTGGAATAGGAGGAAGCAATAATGGTGTTGGTGGTGGTAGGCATCAGGGGCGGCACCTGATGGTTGTCAAAAACGATGTTGCGATAGGGCT
>CAITZN010000053.1 GCA_903896915.1 uncultured bacterium | reverse complement strand
GGATACTCTGCCAGCGGACAGAACGACCTCCGAACATAGTTTTGATCAAGCCGATACCCAGGATAATATTGCCAGGATCAGGCTCCACTTTAAACAGCTCCAGACTCGGTTAATTCTGGGACTGGTTCTCGGTTTTCTCCTGCCCAACGCCTTTCTCGCCTCCTATTTTCATTTTGAGTTCACCCACACGCTCAAAAAAACAGCCATGCTCAATCTGGCAGCAGTCGCTGAAAGTCAAAAGAACACCCTGGATCTGTACCTACAGGAGCGGGTGGTCAACCTTTATAATCTCTTCCACAGTAAAGACTTCAACCTGGCGCCGACCACGGCTCAGATGGAGAATTATCTTTACAACCTCAAGCAATACAATGACGGTTTTGTCGATGTCGGCTTCCTTGACCCCCAGGGTATCCAAATAGGGTATGCCGGTCCCTATCCCACCTTTCTGGGAAAAGACTACAGTAATGAGACCTGGTACAAAAACCTGTTCAGCGAAGACAAAAACTATCTTATCAGCGACATCTACCTGGGCTTCAGAAAAGTTCCCCATTTCACTATCGCCACCCGGCAGGTGTTCGACGGTCGCACCTATGTCATGCGAGCGACCCTTGACCCCGACAAACTCTTCATATTTCTTCGAGCCATAAGTCAAGGCAAGGAGGTGGAGTCCACGATTGTCAACCGGCAGGGACAGTATCAGGTGATGGATTCGGGCCGAAGCCGTCTCCCTGGAAGCAGTGAATACATACCTCCGGCCACTGCCCCTTCGGGAGTCGAAGAAATCAAGCGTGATGACCAACCGGTCCTTGTAGCCTATACCTGGCTCAAAGAAGCCCACTGGGCGCTCCTGGCCATGCAGCCAGTTACCGTTGCCCAGGCCGGTATGTATCGAGCTCGATTGGTTCTCTCCATCAGCTTCGTCGCCATCGGTCTGGTGATTTCAACCTTCGTTTTTTTTACGATTAAGAAGCTGGTCGCCAACGCCCGGCGCATGGCTGAAAAAGGTCAGCAACTCCAGGAAATGCTAGCCCATGCCTCCAAGCTCGCTTCTATTGGCGAACTGGCCGCAGGGGTTGCCCATGAGATCAACAACCCTTTGGCAATCATCATGGCCACCAGCGGCGTCATCAGGGATATGCTCAACCCTGAATTTGGTCTCGACCAAAGTCCCGAAGCCATCTGCAAGGAGCTCTCGGTCATTGACGCTGCCTCTAACCGAGCAAAAGGAATTACCCGCAAACTCCAAGAAATGGGCAAAAATCGCGTTCCATGTTCCATACATTGCGATATCAATGGCTTGATCGAGGAGGTGGTAAACAGGCTAAAAAAGGTCGAATTCAAGGCCAAGCACATCGAGCTTGTCACCCTATACAGTCCTGATCTGCCGCACATCCTCGCTGAACCCGATCCCCTTCGCCAGGTGTTCGGCAATATCCTTATCAATGCCGGCGATGCCATAACAGATAAAGGCACCATCACCATCGCCACACAAGTCAAGGAGGGGATGGTTTATGTGACTATCAAAGATACCGGAAAAGGTATTCCACCTGAAAATTTACAACGTATTTTCAATCCGTTCTTCACCACCAAAGGGGGCGGCAAGGGTACGGGCCTGGGCTTGAGCATTGCAGCCAGTATCGTCAAATACCTGGGTGGTACCATCAAGGTAAAAAGTATTGAAGGAACCGGCAGTTCGTTTACCGTCCTGCTCCCCGTCAATGTCGAAGCTCAAACTTTCAAGGAAAAGAAATAGTAAGCAAAGCATATGGAAAAACAAAGAGGATTCAAAGTGTTACTGGTCGACGACGAGGATGTTTTCCGTGAGGCCACGGCCCGCCAGCTGACCGTCCGAGGGTTTAACGTCCTGACTGCGAACTGTGGCGAAGCAGCACTGCCACTGGTGCAAAACGAAAACCCTGAGGTTGTGGTTCTGGATCAGGAAATGCCAGGAATGCACGGATCCGAGACTTTCGTCGAAATCAAAAAAATCAACCCCCTGGTTGAGGTGATCATGCTCACCGGCAATACCAGTGTGGAGAATGCGATCGAACTGATGCAAAAAGGCACCTTCGATTATCTCATGAAACCCGTTGATATCAATGAGCTTCTCTATAAAATCGAAGACGCCTATACCCGAAAAAAACTCAATGAAAAACAACAGCAGGATGCCAGCCTGTGATAATTGAACCACCCTTTCCTGTCATGCACCCTGTTGGGGTGAATTAAGGCTATCTATGCTGAAAGAACTAACCACCTTATTTAAAAAGGTCTTCCCCTGGAACCAGGAGCCTGATGGGCCGGTCATGGAATCTGCCGAAGTGGAAGCCTTGCGGCTCGCCTTTAAGTCCCGCTTCCACAGCTTCAAGCTGTTATTGGCTGCCAACAGCAAAGTTTTAGAAGCAATGGCCGATATGGAGAGAGCGCTGCAGGGAAATGAGCCCTTCAGCATGTCGTTCGTGCAGGCACGCTGCACCTCAATATCTGTCAATGTCTTCCGCATGATCGCGGACATGGAAAACATTTCCCCGGGCAAGTACACCGCACTGAGAGACAGTTTTGTGGCCATTCAGCGCCAGATTGACGCCCTCCTCGTCCAGAAAAAAAAGCTCACCGATAAACGGCTCGTCCTCCCTCTTGCTGCGGTGACCAGCGACATGAGTGATCTGGTCGGCGGCAAGATGGCGAATCTTGGCGATGTAAAAAACAAGCTCAACATGAATGTCCCTGCCGGATTCGTGATCACCGCCGCTGCCCATGAAGTTTTCATGGCTGCAGACGGCTTACAGCGAGAGATTGACCGGCTCTTCCAGGTGGCAGGCTCCGATGAAGACCGAAATCTCGACCTGGTGAGTTCCCAGATCAGACAACAGATCATGTCAGCTGAAGTCCCGGAATCCATCTACCTCGCGGTGGTCGATGCCTATACGCAGATGAAACAACAAAATGGCGGCCAGGAAATCAGAATGGCGGTCAGGAGCAGTGCCCACGGCGAGGATGCCGAGAACAGTTCGTTTGCCGGCCAGTACCGCAGTGAGTTGAACGTGGGTTTTTCCCAATTTTTCTATTATTACAAGCAGGTAATAGCCAGTAAATACAGCGTGCAGGCCATTGCCTACAAGCTTAATCGCGGTTTCAGGGACGAAGATATCGCCATGTGTGTTGGCTGCCTGGCGATGGTCGATGCCGTTGCCGGTGGCGTTATTTATACGCGCAACCCTCTCGACAACCGGGATGACGCCATCTATATCAATTCGACCTGGGGCCTGCCTAAGGCGGTGGTCGACGGCAACGACCTCTGTGACCTTTTTGTGGTCTCAAGGGATGACGCTCTCACTATCCAGCGCCGGGAAGTGCGAGAAAAAGGCTACAAGATTGTCTGTTTCGAAGACGAGGGATGTATTCGCACCGAAACCGCTGACGGCCAGGGCAACATGCCCTCACTGACCGACGAACAGGTGCAGATGCTGGCAGACCATGCTGTCCGGATAGAGCAGTACTATGAGACCCCGCAAGATATCGAATGGGCCATTGACGCTGCAGGTACCATCTCAATTCTCCAATCCCGACCGTTGCAGCAGATGGAGTCGCACCTGCCCGCAGCGGACCTGGACCTCCAGCAATTCGAGACCTCTCTGCTGGCTGAAGGCGGCATTAACGCCAGCCCCGGCGTCGCATGCAGCACAGTTTTCAAAGTGGCCAAGAAGGTCGATATCCTGCATTTCCCCGACGGGGCGGTCTTGATGGTGGAACAGGCTCTACCCACCTGGGCACCGCTGGTTGCCAGAGCAGCAGCCGTTATTTCCGAACAGGGAGGATTTGCCGGCCACCTTGCCAATGTGGCCAGAGAATTCGGCATTCCCGCTCTTTTCGGGGTAAAAGGCGCGATGGCGCTAGTGAACAATGGGGAGACGGTCACGGTAGCTGCCGATCTCGGCAGAGTTTACCGCGGCAGCATCGCCCCTTTGCTCGAATGGAAGCGCCCGGAACCCAAGCTGATGCTGGGGAGTCCGGTGTACGAGTCTTTACGGGAAGTCAGCCGGCATATCATTAGCCTGCACCTTCTCGATCCGGAGTCACGGGATTTTACCCCCCAGAATTGTCAGACCTTCCATGATATCACCCGCTTCATCCACGAGAAGTCTGTGCAGGAGATGTTCAGCTTCGGCAAGGACCACAGTTTTTCGGAACGCTCGAGTAAACAGCTGCATTACAGAGTGCCGATGAACTGGTGGATACTGAACCTTGATGATGGCTTCACCCATGAAATCAATGGGAAATACGTCAAGCTTGAGGACATTGCGTCCATCCCCATGTTGGCCTTCTGGGAGGGTTTTGCCGCTATCCCCTGGGATGGTCCACCTGCCATGGACGGGGCCGGCATGACCTCGATCATGTTCAGATCGACCATGAATACGGCTTTGGTGCCCGGAATCAAATCCAAATACGCGGATCGCAACTATTTCATGGTATCGAAAAACTACGCCACTCTGAGTTCCCGGCTGGGGTACCATTTCTCCACCATGGAAGCCATGGTCAGTGAACGATCAGAAGAAAATTACCTGGGTTTCAAATTCAAGGGAGGGGCCGCTGATTTCGAACGATGCATGGGGCGGATTAACTTTATCAGGGAAATCCTCGAAAAATATGGATTCCGCGCCGTGGTCAATGCTGACAATCTCGACGCCCGTATTGAAGGCCACGATATGGATTTCATGTACAGCCGGCTCAAAATTCTCGGTTACCTGACACTCCACACCCGTCAGCTCGACATGATCATGGGCAACAGCAGACTGGTCAGTCATTACATGGCAAAGCTCTCCAAAGACATTGACTCGCTGCTCAGCCGATAGAACTTAACTTATTGAAAACGCCAGTATAATATGAAAGGTTTCGGTAATTAACGGCATTTCCACCCCTGGAGGAATGATGAAACGGATTTATGTCATGCTGCCCTTTGTCGTGTTTTTCCTGCTAGCGACTGGACTCTTGGCTGCAGATAACACCACCATCAAAAAGAATGTCGATGAAATGGTTGGCGCCATCAATAACGGGAAGACAGCGACAAGTTATGCCGCAGATGCCTACGCCCCTTATGTCTTCATCATGGATGCAAAGGGTAAGCTTCTTGTCCACCCCGACCTCAAAGGAGAATATCTTTTAGAGAAAGCAGCACCTATATACGAAGCCTTACAGCAGGCCACCACCGAAGGAAAATGGGTGACCTATTTCTGGAAAGGCGCAGAAAAAAAGACGTATGTGCGGAAAACCAACACCAACCTCACTGTCGGGAGCGGCAACTAGTTGCAATCGGGAAAACTTTCTCCCCAGATATTATGTGAAAAACAACCAGTCTCTCCGGGATCCTGACCAATAACACGCGCATGCCGCAAAGGTCATAATTCTTCATCAGGAATAGATCATGCCTACCATTCTCGGAAATCTCAGACAATTCCTCAAGGATATCAGCAACAAAAAGGAATCTGCAGGTCCCGGCAACACTGCGGAAATGAATGCGCTCTTTCGCTTCAGATACAACCAGTTCAAAGAACTACTGGCCTCCAACTCCGAACTGTTGAGCGCACTGTCCGATATGGACGAAAAACTCAAAGGAAAACAGGTCTTCGGCACCACCTATATCAATAATCAGGTTAACAAATCGCTGAAGCACGCCTTTCAGATGGTGAAATGTCTCAACGTCATGTCCAGCGCCAAATATCGCGAGTTGTTTACATCTCTGGAACAGATCAATATTCAAATCCAGGAAATCGTCACCGAAAAGAAAACTGATCAGGCTACCTGTTCCGTGATGCCCTACAAGGACATTTCGCTCAAGGACGCAGATTGGGTCGGCGGCAAAAATGCCAACCTTGGTGAAATCAAGAACTACCTCAACATCCCCGTTCCTGAAGGCTTCGCCATCACGACCAAAGCCTTTCACTCCTTTTTCGAATACAATGATCTCAAGGAAGAGATCATCAAGCAGAAAAACATCATCTATGTCAACGAATTTGACCTGCTGAACAACCTGAGCGCCGAAACCCTTGAACTGATTAAAGCTAAATCACTGCCACCTGACCTGGAAAAAGAAATTCTTCAGGCCTGCGAGGAAACCTGGGGTGACGACCAAAAAATCCTCCTGGCCTTACGAAGCAGCGCGGTTGGCGAGGATGGCGATCTTTCTTATGCAGGTCAGTATCTT
>CAITZN010000052.1 GCA_903896915.1 uncultured bacterium | reverse complement strand
TTCATGGCCGAAGAGTTCACTTTCCAGAACACTCTCGTTGATGGCCGCACAATCAACGACGCAAAAGGGGCCATTCTTTCTGTGGCTATGGTGATGCACGGCTTGAGCGACCAGTTCTTTTCCGGTGCCGGACTCCCCCAGGATGAGCACAGGAGCTTCGGAGACCGCAACACGAGCGATGAGGGCTTTCAGCCGCAGCATCTCGGGAGTTTCACCGACCAGATCGGGGAATTCAAAGAAGGGGTGTCTGATTTTTTCCCTTGAATACCGCTGTTGTGAAATGGTGTGGTAGGTTGCTAGAATTTTGCTGAGAACAGAAGGGGAGCAGGGCTTTTCGAGGAAATCAGCGGCACCCAGCTTGAGGGACCTAACAGCCTGCTGAACGCCACCATGCCCCGTAAGCATGATAACCGCTGTGTCCGGGTACTGACTGACCATATCTTCAAGTACGGAAAAACCATCGCGGTGAGGCATTTGCAGGTCGAGGAGAACAAGATCGATTCGCTCCTCTTCCATGATGAGCAGAGCCTGTGTTGAATCGGTTGTGGTTATCATCGTATACGGTTCTGCGATCAACATTCTTTTCAGAGAACGTAAGAATAGCGGATTGTCGTCTAAGGCTAGTATTTTAAAATTATTAATAGATAGCATGGTCTTTCTGGTAATCACCAATTCAGTATTTCTTTCGTGGCGACGATATAATATCGAGTAATTTTTATATGTTTGTTAAATATCAACCAGGGAAAGACGAGATCTTACGGTCAATTACAGATGCGTTTTAATGCTAATGGAGAGAATACAAAGAGGTCTAAACTCAATGTGATGTCGTTAACAAGGCATGAGTGATATGGAACGATGTTCCTTAGGCGCTAAATTAACTTACGACTAGCGTTTTCCGGAAAGTCTCATCCTCCAATATGAAAGGAGGCTTCAAAACCAGGTCAGGATGTTATTCCCGGCAGACACGTACAAATCGTCACAGATTTAAGTGAGTCTATGATATACGGTTGGTTCGCTGATTGCCCCCTGGGTGCTTGTGTCGCCATGCTGATGATAAATATCCTGAAAAATTGAACGATTTTGTTCAAAGTAGGAGAAAACATTTGGGTCAAAGCGAAAGCCATTTTCTTTACGCATGATGGCAATGGCTTCGTGGTGTTCTATTCCAGGTTTATATGTCCGTTTGCTTCTCAACGAGTCATAGACATCGCTTATGGCAACAATTCGTGCTGAAAGTGGTATGGCCTCCTTTTTTTTTCCATAAGGATATCCGTAACCATTCCATTGTTCGTGATGATGTCCCGCGATATTGGCAGCCATGTGCAGAAAGTGGTTACATTGGCTGTCCAGCATGTTGCCAATAGAAGAGTTGATCGAAGTTGAATTGCTTCCCTTTTCTGAAATTTTTGTGCTGAGAAGTGCCTCGCCAATTTGACAATGCGTCCTCAATATTTTCGATTCCGAATCAGTCAGGCTGCCAGGTTTCAGTACAATGCTGCCTGAAATGCCAATTTTACCAAGATCATGCAGAAAACTGGCGAGGAAGATCGTTTCGGTGAAGTCTTCAGCCATGCCCATGCTTTCTGCTAATATTTTAGAGTAATATCCTGTCCTTATTACATGGTTTCCTGGATCAGTATTCCGGAATTCCGCTGCCCTGCCTAGGCGCCAGACCAGATCGAGTTGTGTCGCCTCCAGAGCTTCTATTTTTTGGCAAACAAGTTCTGAGAGATGAGCATTCTCCCTTTTTAGAACATCCTGACAACGTTTTATATGTAGAATGGAATTGATACGGGCCAGGAGGTAATCGGGAGTGAGTGGCTTGTGGAGCAGATCGATTGCACCCATATCCAAGGCTTTTATTTTCAGTTCCGGGTTATCCAAGCCTGTGAGGATGACAACTGGAATA
>CAITZN010000051.1 GCA_903896915.1 uncultured bacterium | reverse complement strand
CGGATAACCCGGCCGCTCAGTTATACCGCTGGCGATAAATCTATTCGCATCGAACCTCATGACGGTTACAAGGTGACAGGGCGTATTCATTTTGACGATGCCTGCATCAGTGAACAATGCTATACGGTCGAAGTAACAAAAGAACGCTTTTGTAATGAAATAGCAACTGCAAGAACTTTTGGGTTCGTCGAGCAGGTGGAATATCTCTGGCAAAATGGATTGGCTTTAGGTGGTACCTTGGACAATGTCATCGCCATTCATTGGGATCGTCGGTCCATCCTTAATGAAGACGGATTGCGATTTGATGACGAATTCATCCGCCATAAGGTGCTTGATGTGATTGGTGATATAGCATTGCTTGGTTCACCGGTTCTGGGCCATATAATTGCTGATCGTTCCGGCCACAGTCTGCAACTCGGCCTCATGCAGACTATTATTGATAATCCCGATTGTTGGGAATATGTCACCTTTAAGAAAAGGGGTGATGCACTTCTTCGCCAGGTGGTAAGCTCGACGCAATCCATCGGCAATCATTTTTCGCCTTTTTTTGCACCGCGGCAGGCTAGGCTGTTGTTTCCCGCTCAACCTGTAGCGACTGAAGCGACAACGTAACGAAAATTTTCTGCAAACAGGACTCCTGTTTTTACATTTGTAGAACGATTTTAACCGCCGTGTGTTTTCCGGCGGTTTTTTTTGTCCTATGCCGAATCGACAGAGAACAAGAGTTGTCTGGGATAAAGAACACGCGTATACTATCCGAAGATTCAAGAGCAGGATTTCCCTTGAAAATTTTACTTAGGGTTTTGGATAAATATGACAGTATCTTCCTATAGTATCGGATTTATTGGTGGCGGCCAGATGGCCGAAGCTATGGTACGCGGCATTTTAGCAGCTGGTTTAGTTCCCAAAGAACGAATCATGATCGCGGAACCGACTACGGTCCGTTGCGATTATCTGCAGGCTCAATACGGCATCTGTTGCACCCAGGACGCTGAATCTCTCTGTCGTGCCTGTAACGTTCTCGTTGTGGCTGTTAAACCGCAACTGGCGGAACTGGTGCTCACTCAGTATCGTTCTTTCATCAAAGCCGGACATCTGATCCTTTCGATTATGGCAGGCATACCTTTGCAGGTTTTGGCTGGATATTTTACAGAACCAGTTCGCCTGATCCGGGTGATGCCCAATACTCCGGCCTTGGTGCTCGCCGGTGCTTCAGCTTTCAGCCCAAACCTTCTGGTCACGTCTGAAGACCGCAAGATCGCTATGGCACTTTTTTCAGCAATAGGAAGCTGTGTTGAAGTGCCAGAAAGTCAGCTTGATGCTGTTACGGGGTTAAGCGGCAGTGGCCCGGGGTATGTCTTTACCTTCATTGAGGCCATGATCGACGGTGGGGTGCTCGCCGGCCTGCCTCGCCCGGTTGCAGAACAACTGGTGCTGCAGACTGTGTATGGTTCTGCCAAACTCGCTTTGGAAACCGGTGAACCGCCTGCGGTACTCAAAGGTAAAGTGACTTCACCGGGCGGCACAACTATTACTGGCCTGCAGGTTTTGGAAGAGGGGGCCTTCCGAGGTGTGGTGATGGGCGCGGTTGCAGCGGCAACGTTACGCTCCAAGGAGTTAGGTGCATGAAGGTCGGCTATGTAGGCATCATCACCCGTCCGGAAAGTCAGGAGGTTGAGCAGATAGGGAGAGAGGTGGTCGCCTGGTTCGCCGAACGTCACATTAAAGCGGACCTTAACAGGATAGCGCTCGAAATGGATGTTCTGATTGTGCTCGGCGGCGATGGTACCTTGCTGCATGTGGCTTCGGAGGCCAGCGAGTACCAGCTACCAGTGCTTGGCGTCAATCTTGGCCATCTTGGTTTTTTAACTGAGGTCGTTGCCGACGAGATGTATGACGCCTTCACAACCCTGCTTGCAGAAGATGTCCGTATCGAAAAGCGGATCATGCTCTCTGCTGCCTATGTCAACGGAACGACAGGGGAAACGAGCCGATCGATTCGAGCCCTCAACGAGGTGGTTATTGTCAAGAAAAGTACGGAGGCGATGATCCGTCTCCGGTGCTGGGCGGATGAAGAATATGTGACCACCTATCGGGCCGATGGGTTGATCATGGCGACCCCAACCGGATCAACCGCGTATAATTTGTCAGCAGGTGGACCGGTGGTCCATGCCGAACTCGATGCGGTAGTGGTAACGCCTATCTGTCCGTTCATGTTGGAATCTCGTTCGGTGCTGCTTGGCTCGCAGCACAAAATAACCACCCAGTTGTTGGCCCCGGCCGGACAGGTTAAGGTTATCGTTGACGGCGAACTCCAGTGGACCATTACGGAAAACGATTACCTGCTTGTTAGAAAGGCGGCGCATCCGCTGTTGATTGTCAGCTCGCCATGGAAGAGTTATTTCAACATCCTCCGCAGTAAACTCAACTGGGGCGGCGCCTCCGTTGATATCCCGCTCCCAGAACAGGTCTGCAAGTACTGTTAGGCATTCCGTCAGGGGACGTCTCTATCCCTGACGTCTCGCGCTCTGAGCCTTAACTTTATTTCTTACGCCGCTGCAGCTTGTATTTTTTCAT
>CAITZN010000050.1 GCA_903896915.1 uncultured bacterium | reverse complement strand
TCACTAGACGGCATCAAAGATCCAGAAGAAAAACGAAAACGTATCGGTTATGGCTTTATCGAAATTTTTGAGGAGGAGGCCCGCAAACTCGGCACTGTCAGGTATCTCGCCCAAGGGACGCTCTACCCTGATGTTATCGAATCGGTAGTCTTTCGCGGCAAAGCCCCAATAAAATCCCACCACAATGTCGGCGGCCTGCCAGAACGGATGAAGCTCGATCTGATAGAGCCCCTGCGCGAGCTGTTCAAAGACGAAGTCCGCGAACTCGGCCTGGAATTGGGACTGCCGGAAGAGGCCATTTTCCGCCAACCTTTTCCGGGCCCCGGTCTCGGCATTCGGATCATGGGCGAGGTCACGGCCGAACGGCTCCGCATCCTCCGCCAGGCCGATGTCATTGTCCTCGAGGAAATGAAGGATAGTGGCTGGTACCGCAAGGTCTGGCAATCATTTGCGGTGCTGCTGCCGATACAGACTGTCGGGGTTATGGGTGATGGTCGCACCTACGAACACGTCATCGCTCTACGGGCGGTTGACAGCAAGGATGCCATGACCGCAGATTGGTCCCGCTTGCCCTATGAGATCCTTGGCAGCATCTCCAATCGAATCATCAACGAGGTCCGCGGGGTTAACCGAGTGGTGTATGACATCTCCTCTAAACCGCCTTCAACTATCGAATGGGAGTGATGGCAGCGAGATGCGGGATCACATCAGCACAAACATTTTTCTATGTTGAAAACAGCGATCTATGTAGATGCGGAAAACATAAAGATGAGCGGCGGCTACGGCATGCGCTACGATGTGCTCGTCGGCTTGGCCAACAATCCCAACTCGGTCATGCTCAGGGCTAATTGCTATTTGGCCGAGGACCTTGAACGGACCCAACGGGATCCTGATTACCGGCAGAAGGTCTACTCGTACCACAACATCCTGCGACAATGCGGCTTCAAAATCATTAAGAAGTATGTACGCCGCTTCAAGGATGAGGACGGCAATATCACCACCAAGGCCAACGCCGACATGGATCTGGCGATTGATGCCCTTCTGCAGGCGCGCAATCTCGACCGCATCATACTGCTCACCGGAGATGGCGACTTCCTTCGCCTGATCATAGCCCTGCAGAATATGGGCTGTCGAGTGGAGGTCATCGGTTTCCACAATGTCAGCAAAGAGTTACGAGAGGTGGCCGATTCCTACATATCCGGCTTCCTCGTGCCAGGCCTGCTGCCGATCGCTGGCTCCAATTCCAGCGACAACAGCGACCAGTGGCAGCGTGGCACAGTAGCCAATTTCAATCAAGACCGAGGCTTTGGTTTTTTCCGCTACTATCGATTGCAGGATAATGCCCTGCAATCAGAGACGGTCTTTTTCCACCTGTCAAAATCAACACTGGCTTCCGATCATTGCTTTCAAGAACCCCATCGGATTTTTGAATTTCGGGTAGTTGAGAATCCAGCCAACAACAACCGCTCTGAAGCCCTGGATATCCGGCTCCTTAAAGAAGGGTAACAAGGCCCTCTGTCGCGGCAGATATTCAACATCTGGCCAAAAAATATTCCTGGATACTGATAACAAGCCATGAAATCCAACAGCCGCCTTTTGTTAGCTGGTGACATTGGAGCTACCAAAACAACATTAGCTCTTTTTGACGCTACGGTTGACCCGAAGCATCCATGCAACCAACGCACCTTCCAGAATGCCCTGTACCCATCCTTCGACGACCTTCTCCACGAATACCTTGCCCACAGTTCTTATAGCGCAACAGATGCCTGTTTCGGTATCGCCGGACCCGTAACAGCAAAAGCCGTCAAGATGACCAATCTCAACTGGTCCCTTGATGCAGATGCCTTAAAATCGCGCCACAGCTTCTCTCAAGTGTTCCTGATAAACGACCTGGTTGCCACTGCCACTGGGGCAATGCGCCTGAACGCTACAGACCTGCATCCCCTCAATCGCGGGGTCGTCAGTGCAGGTGCCGTAATAGCGGTGCTTGCTCCGGGCAGTGGTTTAGGCGAGGCTTTTCTGGTCGAGCACAACGGCGTGTACCGACCTTGTTCCTCTGAGGGAGGACATGCCAGCTTCGCCCCCAGAAATGCGGAACAGATTGAGCTGCTGGCCTTTATGTTGAAGCGATATGCTCATGTATCGGTAGAACGCGTCTGTTCAGGACTAGCAATCCCGGATTTGTTCGCCTTCATGACCACCGAACAGGCTACGCCGAAAGTGCTTTTGGACGAACTGGCGTCAGCCACCGACCTGACCCCAGTTATTATTCATGCTGCCTTACGGGCAATACGAGGAGAATGCCCATGCGACATCGCTGTTCAGACCCTAACGCTCTTCGCTGATATCCTTGCCGATGAAGCGGCCAACCTCGCCCTCAAAACTCTGGCACTCGGCGGCCTCTTCCTAGGAGGTGGACTCGCACCACGACTGCTACCATTCTTCACTCCGGAACGATTTATGCCAATCTTTGCCCGAGGAGCTTACCAGGATCTTTTGTCCCGAATCCCAATCCATATCATCCTTAATCCTCATACAGCCCTCCTCGGTGCGGCGTCTTATGGAACCGTGGCAATCCGCAGGAACATGCCCCCTTCGACTGACAAATAATATACATCAAGACGACGCTACGAAACGCAGCCAATATTTTCATCTTAAAATGAATCGTTCAGGGAGTGGGTGGTACTGTTCGGATCTCCAATCGACGATAAATCTCACGACCGACCCAGGCATCGGTAGCGGCATATTGAATCTGCTGAAGGGTAAGATCGTTGTTGGCCCAGTTGGTCGTTCTCGCTGATTTGGAGATACGAATGCCACATACTACGGCGGCAAGTCCTCTGAGCCCCTGATTTTTTATACCTTTATGCCGAGCTATCTTGGCGAGATCAGAAAACCCTCTCGGTTGAAAGGTTTGCAGAGCTTGCAAGCTGAGTAGATCGAAGTCAAGTGCAACGCCAGCTTTGATGATAGCCGGATTGCAAAGAATGGTAACAAGCGATTCCGGCAAGCCAGTGTGTTTCAACTGAAACAAAAAAACCTCATCGCCGGTCGCCAGTTGCAAAAGGCTTGGAGGAAATTTTTGCCCTTTCCTAAAGGCAGGTCGAGTTTCTGTGTCAAATCCTAACAACGAAACCTGCGACAAACTCTTCACCGCTCCCCTCACTTCGTCGACAGTTCGTACCAGGTGGCTTGGCCCTTCCCATCGACCAATAGGCAGGGAGTTAATGTCTTCTTTACTGATTTGCTCTGGCGTTACCCGCTCTCCACATAATTCACTGTTTGTATGACGCAATGTATTTCCCATTGTTTAGATTGTTGCACACCTGTAGTTATAGCGACAAAATAAGCTAAGTGCTTGCTGTGCATTGCTGATACTAACGCTTGAACACAATTTCGACACAGGACACGCTTGAAATTACAGATTAGAGGCTTCTGTGTGTAAAACCTAAAATTGATATATCAAACTCGGATCTTTATCAAAAATTCATTTTACC
>CAITZN010000049.1 GCA_903896915.1 uncultured bacterium | reverse complement strand
TATCAAATGTATAGGTGACGGCCTGACTGGAATTTGAGCCATTGACCCAGGCCAGAGTATTGGTTGGTGCCGTGGCGCCCGAGGAAAGGTTACCGTATGTGTCAAAGGCCAGCGTTCCGGTGCCAATATTGGTGAGTGAACCAGCCGTACCGCCGAGATCACCGCTGTCCACCGTAAGATTCCATTCCCAGGTGTTCGCTGACGTTTTGGTGAAATAGCAGGAGGCAAGATGTGAGGTGCCAAGGGAATCATAGATGGTTGTGGTGGTTGAGTAATTCGAGGTGCTATTGGTTGCGGTTATGTCAAATGGGCCAACGATGCTTGAATTGGAATCAAGATTAGTCTGGAGAGTGACATTAGCGGTTTGTTTTGCTGGGATTTGAGAGACTTGATCAACGCGTATATCGCCAAGTTGGCCACTAGCCAGTTGTCCTGCCGCATTATATTGTGAACCTTGCACACGGTAGCCGTCGGCATTGACCAGATACCCGGAATCATCAAAACTAAATGACCCGTTGCGCGTATAGAGATCGGTGGCATTCAATGGATCACTGACAATAAAAAACCCGCTCCCTTCGATCGCGATATCGGTAGAGCTGTCTGTTGACTGAAAACCGCCCTGGCTGAAATTGGTCTGGACCGTCTGCACCTGAGAGCCTCGCCCGACTTGGGAACCGCCGCTTGAGCTAGCGATATTGGCGGAAAGCAGATCCGAAAAAACAGTCGAACTGGTTTTGAATCCATTGGTGTTGCTGTTGGAAATATTGTTGCCGGTAACGGTCATCGCCTGTGAATTACTCTGCAGGCCACTGATCGCTGAATAGAGCGCGCTCGAAATCCCCATTTTTCCTCCTTGGCATTGCTGCCGTTATCCAACCCAATTTGAAAAACGGTTAGACAGCGGCTGCCGTGCTCCGATAGCCTTGCAGCAGTGATGTGCCTGCCGGGCGGTTAAGCGCGTCCGTGCAACAAAACTCCCCGTCCTGGAAAGTAACGACCTGTTTACGAGAGAGGCCGATCGCTGCTTGATGGCAACAATCTGAGGATCATTCCACGCGGTGTTTGCCACATGGGGTCGGCTCTCTCTGATATAGTTATCGACGGGACATACACTTGATTTTTATAGCAATTACGTAATGTTATGTGCAGGTTTGTCAGTTAACTGTTTCAGGACAATTCGTATGTAACAAAATGTCTACATGGAGGTGGTTCGTTGCGATGGACAAAAAAAAACGTGAATCCTTGAGATCAAGAATTCCCGCTGAGGCAGGGGTGGGTGGGTGGGGTTAGGATGTTCGCTGTTAATGTTCAGCGGCAAAGAGATACCCGTTGCCGCGAACCGTTTTGATCATCTGAGAGAGGTTAGGATAGATTGCCATTTTAGAACGGATACGGGCAACATACATGTCGATGGATCGGTCGTAGCCATTATATTCAATGCCAAAGACCGCTTTATAGAGATGGTCACGATCCAAAGTGGTACAGGCATTTTTTGCCAAATGCCAGAGCAGATCGAATTCACGGGAGGTAAAAGGAATCTCCTGGCCCCGACAGGTAGCTCGGCGCAAGCCGCTGTTAATTTCCAGACCATTGAAGTTGAGATTAGCCGGAGCAATCCTTTTACCGTTACGGCGAAGCAAGGCGCGGATGCGAGCCAGCATGAGCAGATGGTTCAAGGGTTTGACCAACAAGTCGTCAATCCCTTGCTCGAGCAGCAGCACCTGAAGCATCTCGTCTATTTTGTCGATCAGAAGCATCAACAGACCTGAATAGACTACTCGAATGCGAGGATAGATCGATAGCTCCTCCAAAGAAAATCTGCTGGAGTCAATGATAAGAAGGTCCGTATTCTGCGGCGAATAACTGTCAAACTGATCTTTAGATTTTACCTGCAAAAGGACGTTAAACTCTTCCTGGACAAGGGCCTTCACCAGAGGGTCGGCGCCCTTCTCATTATCGGTGAGCAACACGATCGATTTGCAGGAATCTTTACTGGGCGACATAGACACTTCTCTTCTCTATAGACTGAGGAAATATGTTACATCTCAAAACAGCTACTGGGGGCAACAAGCGTCTATGCAAACGCGATGTCTGCTTTGGTATTCTCTTGCTATGATCTTACGACACTAGAAAACAATGTTCTGTAAAGTTGTTGTTAATCTGTGTAAAGATTCAGCAATTCCAAATTGTACTCTTCGAAACAAAGAACATTCCAACCGGTCACGAAGATGTTGAGCTGTAACTGTCAAAGAAATTAGTCAGGTAATCTCCTTGTGAATTGAGGCTACTGACTAAGGTTTCCATTGCTGTAAATTGGGCTTCCAGCAGTGTCCGTCTCTTCTCAAGCCTCGTCTCCATTGCGGCAATGCTGTCATCCAACCGCGATATTTCTTTGTTGATGGTGGTTTTTTTTGCAGCCAGGAAGCCGTCGGTGGTACTGAGCTTATCACCCATGTAATCGTCAAGACGGTTCATGAGGCCGTCGTTATTATCACCCAACAGTGCCGATTTCACGGCACTCGCATCATCTGCATACGCGGTTGCAAAGGTTTCGCTATCAAAGGACAGTTCGCCTGTTTCCCAATCTGATGTCACACCTAAGTCCACAAGAGCATTGCTGGTTAAATAATTTTTCAGACCGGTCTGGACGGATTTCATCGTATTGGCCAAAGTGGGATCAGAGTCATAGATGCCTTTAACATACGAATTAATTGCATTATAAGCTGAAACCATTTCTTCCAGATGGGTGGAGAGGACATCTTCTGCACCGGATTCGATGACAGCAGTTTTTGCTG
>CAITZN010000048.1 GCA_903896915.1 uncultured bacterium | reverse complement strand
CATGTCCCGAATCTGGATGTGTGATTGGTGCCGATTTTCCATACCCAACTCGTACAACCCCTCACCGTTTAAGCAGTTTCTCCTGTCGGTTGGTCATTCCACCAGCTGATGCGCGCCGACAATTTCCACGTCAAAGAAACGTTCCCGGTTGTATCGGGTCAGGGCGAGAAGTGTTGCTTCATGCGGATGGCCGATGCCTATAGCCCAGCCCCGTTTTTTTGCGCTCGCAAGAAGCTGTTCAATTTGGCGATCGATCTGTTGCGGTTCCTGAACCGTATCAAGGAAAATATGGCGAGAAGCTGTCGGCACGCCCTGCTGCTGAGCAATGGTCAACCCTCGGGAGGCCGCAGTGGTGAAGGAGTCGATGAAGAAAAATGATCGGTTTTTCAGGGTATCGATCACCACCTGCATCGCCCCGCTATCCTCTGTGAAGCGTGATCCCATGTGATTGTTAGCACCAATTGCATGGGGAATCGCGCTCAACATCTTGGCCATTTTCTGCCTGATCCTCTCCGGTGTATCCTGTACAGACAACGCATTCGCACCGGGATGCTTGGCCGGATCTTTTGGTTCCATGGGAAGATGGACAAGAATATCCCGTCCGGTCTGAAAAGCTGCTGTTGCCAGTTCCCCTGAGTACTGCGCGTCCGGTAAAAACGAATAAGTTAAATTGAGATCAAGCTGGAGAAACTGACGGCCCAGCTGCTGGTGGTAGCCCATATCATCGATGATGATGGCGATGCGGGGCCGTTTTGTTTTCTCGCTGGGGTAATGAGTATCTCTTGGGAGCGAAGTTCGCGGCGGTGGTACGGTGTCGTCGGTAGAGGGAATCTCAAGCCTTTTGAGCACGATGCCGGGGTCGATGTTGATATGTCCAGGGGATGCGGGGGGCTGCGGAGCTGGTAGGGGTACGGTCAGGGCAGCCTCATTTTTTGCAGTGTTTTTTTCAACGGGTGGCTCTGGTGTACGGCAGTTGGAGCAAAGGATCGCTGCCAGCAGGAAGAACAGGGCCGTGGTGACGGTGGATGGTCGAGCAGCGGTGCGGGGCACGAGGCAGTGGGCCCTTATTTTTTTCTGGCGAGGATATAACAGGCCAGTTCCTTGAGCAGGGCTACATGCTCGCGTTCCTGGTCCGATGCGGAGAAGATGGCAAGCGCGTCGAGGGCCGTGTCGACCAATTGCCGGGCGGTCTGTTCGGCCGTGTTGAAACCGTCGAGCCGGTCAATCAGTGCATAGAGATGTGCGTAAGCCTCGGGTTGCGTGCGGTCGCCACGCATCAGCGCCTCAATGGTCTGCCTGGTACCGGTATCGGCCCTGCTGAGGGCGTGCAGAAGGGGTAGGGTGATTTTCCCCTCGATGAAGTCGTTGCCTGTTTTTTTCCCAGTGGCCCCGGTGTCACCGAGGAAATCCAAAAGGTCGTCAACCACCTGGAAGGCGGCGCCGATGTTGTCGCCATAGGTTGCCAGGGCGTGCTGTTGCGCGGGTTCCGCTCCGGCAAACAGCGCGCCGATGGCGCAGGTCGAGGCAATGAGATTGCCGGTCTTTTGTCGGATGACGGCGAAATAGTGACGCTCTTCTGTGTTGGTGTCACCGACATAGCGCAATTGCTCGAATTCGCCGTTGACCATGGAAGCTGTAGCCTGGCAGAAAATTTCCAACCCCTCGGCTCCGGTCAGCCTGCCGATAAGGTGCATGCTTCGGGCATGCAGCCAGTCGCCGGCAAGGATGGCGGCGGCGATGCCGTAACGAGCCGTCACCGAGGCTTGGCCGCGACGTTGTTCGGCCCGGTCGATGACATCATCGTGCATCAGCGTGGCCACATGCAGATATTCAAAGGCCGTGGCCAGCAAATAGAGAGCATCGTCGTCCCTGCCGCAGCAGCGTGAACAGAGCACTGTGAGCAGGGGGCGGATTCTTTTACCGCCGTTGAACAAGGAATACTGCAAGACTTCAATCAGAAGCGGATCGCAACCGGCAAGTGCCACTTCCAGATCGGCGCGCATGACGGTTTCAATCTGGGTGGCGACCGTTGCTGCTACAATGCGCAACTCTTGAGGCTGTTTGGTCTCTGTGTCCATAACTGTTCGATAAGATATAGGTTGAGAGTTTTTAGGTATATAGGTTGTATTGTTTTATGGTTCCCACGCTCTGCGTGGGAACTTGCTTTAAACGCTCCGCGTTACCACGCTGGACGCAGAGCGTCCTCATAGATTCCCACGCAGAGCATGGGAACCAGAAAAAAGCCAAAAAACCTAAACAACCGGAGCTGTTCCAGTCTTTTGAAAAAATGCGGCTACCTCTTCCAGGTCCCTGGTCACGGGGCTGGGTGGAAGGCTTTTGAGGAATTGGCGCCCGTAGCCTTTGGTGAAGAGGCGGGTGTCGAGGATGGCAATGACCCCGGAGTCAGTGGCTGTCCGCATCAATCGTCCTGCTCCCTGACGCAGGGTCAGGATAGCTCTTGGCACCTGGAAATCGAAAAATGGTTTGCCACCCAGGGATTGTATCAGGTTGATACGTGCCATAATAACAGGGTCGCTGGGGACTTCAAACGGTAATTTGTCAATAATGACTAGGCTCAGCGATTCACCCGGGATGTCAACACCCTCCCAGAAACTGGCAACGGCAAAGAGAACGGAATTGGTGTCCTTGCTGAACTGGCGTAGCAGCTTACGCCGGGGCGCATCACCCTGGAGCAGGAGCGGATACGATAACCGGTCGCGCAGGTTGTTATAGGCGTGGTCCATTGCGGCCAGCGAGGTAAACAGCACAAGGGTGCGCCCCTTGGCATGGGTGATGAGCGTTTCCATGCAGGCGTGTAGGGCCTGTTGGTAGCCCGCTCCTGTGGGTTCGGGAAACCGTGTGTCAGGAATGTAGACAAGTGTTCGTTGTCGATAGTCAAAAGGGGAGGCCAGGGAAAGGGTGGGGGTGTCCTTGGCAAGCCCGAGTCGCTCCAGGAAATAGCCGAAATTACCGCCTGTGGTCAGGGTCGCCGAGGTGAAAACACAGTGCCGCACCAGGGCAAATAGGGTGGATTGGAGTTCCGCAGCCACATCCACGGGGGTGGCGAACAGAGTTAGGTTGCGCTCGGACCGCTCAAACCAGTAGGTGTAGCGGACCTCTTCGATAGCCAGATCACCAAAGCGTTCCGCCATGATTACATTCAGGCGTGCCGTCAGATCCTGGGCGCGGTCAGCATACTGTTGCCAAGGGCCTTCCGTTGCCGCGAGCGGGTCCAGAGTTTTGGTCAGATGTTCCAGTGCCGAGAGAAGGTCGTGGCGGAGGGTCAGGATCTCCGGCTGGTTGCGCATAAGCGGGTCTAGGAGAAAGCGGCCGCGTTCCCCCGGAAAAGTAGCCACGAACCGGTCGATGGCGCCGACCATCCGGTTCGCCGCTTTGAGAACCGCCATCTGTCTTTTTCCGGTAAGTTCGAGGGTCGCGCTGCGCTCCACATCGCTGGTGAGGTCGATGATTTGGTATCGCGAAAAGGTGAAACCAAAGAAAGTGGTAGCCACGGTCTCGACATGATGGGCCTCGTCGAAAATCACCGTCTCGTAGCGCGGCAGGACCTCGCCGAATCCGGTCTTGCGGACAGCCAGATCTGAAAACAGCAGGTGGTGGTTGACGATCAATACTCTGCTGGCAGCAGCATCCCGGCGCAGTCGGTTGAGGAAGCAGCCGGTGGCTTCAGGGCAGGACGTCCCCAGGCAGAAATGGGAGAGGCAGCAGATTTTCTGCCAGAGCGGTGACGATGCAGCCAGCCAGGTCAGCTCGGATCGGTCGCCATGAATGGTTGTCTCAATCCATGGTTCAAGGGACTCCTCGGCCCCGTCATCGAAAAGATCGGTTTGTCGGCCGGCCTGCAGTTGTCGCCAGCGATAGAGACAGAGGTAATTTTGTCGGCCCTTGACGCAGAGGGCCTTGAGGTCGGGATCGATATATCGCTGAATCAGTGGGATTTCCCGGTGCAGGATCTGGTCTTGGAGATTGCGGGTATTGGTGGAGATCACTACTCTCTTGCCGCTCAGGACGGCGGGGATCAAATAGGCAAGCGTCTTGCCCAAACCTGTCTCGGCTTCGACCACCAGGGAAGCGGCCTGGTCGGCCTGTATATCTTCGTCACTTGCGTAGAGCAGCTGTTCGATAGCTTTGGCCATTGCCATCTGCCCGGGCCGCGATTCGTAGCCGTCCAGATGGGTGGCGAGGATGCCGTCCGGGCCAAAGATGCTATCCATGCAAAGGTATTCCCATGATATCGTGGACTATTTCGACGATCTGCGGAGAAGGATCGCTTAGCAGCAGTCGGAGCGGGGCCAGTGCTGCTTCGGTGCCGATAATTCCAAGGACACTGGCTGCTTCACCTCGGACCCATTCAAGAGGATTGTCCAGTTGCGCAACCAGAGAAGGGATGGCCAGGGGTAGCTGTTCAGGGCACAGGACGGCCAGGTGTTCAAATAGTACGGACACGCCAAGACGCACCGCAAAACGCTCATCAGTAAGCAGTTGTCCGCTCCAGCCAAAGTAGCGTGGTTCTTGGCGAAACATCGCAACGATATTGTCCACATGGCCCATGGCCAGGAAGTCAGCGATGACCTGCAGCAGTTCAGCATCGCTTACTGATAAGGAGGGGGGGGCGTCTGTAATTGTGTGATGATTTGGCATACAAGAGATAAGAGGAATGCAGGTAGATAGTTTGTAGGCTGTTAGGGTGGTGTTGGGTATAGCTGCGTTCAGTCGCAACCTACTAGAAACATCAAATATTGATATGAAACCCGTAGGTTGGTGGTGAACGGGCCTATCGTG
>CAITZN010000047.1 GCA_903896915.1 uncultured bacterium | reverse complement strand
TACCCGGCCCGCCCTTAGGGCCCTCATAGAGGATGAAGACCACATCGCCCGCCTTGACAGCCCCGGCAAGAATCGCCTCACAAGCCGCATCCTGGGAATGATAGACGCGAGCCGTGCCGATAAAATGGAGGATGGAGGTATCCACTCCGGCAGTTTTGACAATGCAGCCTTTTTCGGCAATATTGCCGTAGAGGACGGCCAAACCGCCATCGCGGGAATAGGCGTGCTCCAAGTCGCGGATACAGCCGGCCTTGCGGTCAACATCCAATTCGGCATACAGGGTGTCCTGCGAACCCATGACCAGATTACGGACCCCGGCCGGGGCGCTGCGGTACAATACCTTAGCCGCCTCCAAAACGCCGGGGGTCATGATGTCATACTGCGCCAGTGCCTGATCGAGGGTGAGACCATCGGCCCTATGCGTTGTACCGTCAAGCAGGCCAGCCCGGTTCAGTTCGGCCAAAATGGCGATAATACCGCCCGCCCGGTTGACATCTTCGACATGATAGGATGAGCTAGGTGCGACCTTGCAAAGATTGGGAACCTTGCGGGACAGGGCGTCGATGTCATTCATGGTAAAATCGACCCCGGCCTCATGAGCAATAGCCAGGATATGGAGCACGGTATTGGTCGATCCGCCCATGGCGATATCCAAGGCCATAGCATTGCAGAAGGCCGCACTAGTGGCAATCGATCGAGGCAAGACCGTTACATCGCCTCGATCATACCAGGCCTCGCACATGGCGACGATCCGCGCCGCAGCCTGATCGAAGAGGGCCAGCCGGGCACTGTGAGTGGCAACCACGGTGCCGTTGCCCGGCAGAGCTAAGCCGAGAGCCTCATTCAGGCAGTTCATCGAGTTAGCGGTGAACATACCGGAGCAGGACCCACAGGTTGGGCAGGCGGATCGCTCAACGGCAGCAATTTCATCGTCGCTAACCGAGGCATCTCCGGCCATGACCATGGCATCAACCAGGTCCAGTGCTTTATCGCCGAGTCGGCCGGCCTCCATTGGCCCGCCTGAAACAAAAATAGCCGGGATGTTTAGCCGCATCGCCGCCATCAGCATACCCGGGGTAATCTTGTCGCAATTGGAAATACAGACCATGGCATCTGCCTTGTGAGCATTACACATGTATTCGACCGAATCCGCAATCAGCTCACGGGAGGGAAGAGAGTAGAGCATGCCGTCATGGCCCATGGCGATGCCATCGTCAATAGCGATAGTATTGAACTCGGCGGCGAAGCACCCAAGGCTCTCAATTTTCTGTTTGACCCGCTGCCCGATCTCATGCAGATGGACATGGCCGGGAACAAACTGGGTGAACGAATTAACCACAGCTATCACAGGCCTGCCGATCTGCTCCTCACGCATACCGTTGGCCCGCCACAATGCACGGGCTCCCGCCATTCTTCTGCCTTCCGTTGTTGTTGCACTCCGCAGTGGAATAGCCATTATTCTCTCCTCAACTCACTTAGTTATTTTTTTCTTGTCTTTTAGCGCTGGTTAACGATAGAACCTAACGAGATACTTATTGTCAATTCTATACTGGTACGCACTATGAAACAACAGGAGATTAACTACTGGATTACCGCCATGCTGCAAAAGCACGAACGGGTTTCCGATCTAAATATCACTGTAGGCAAAACCCTGCAGGTAGAAAGCGACGGCGTACTGGTACCAGTGGAGGTCGTACCTCCGGTTACCCAGCTGACCCCTTTCCAAACTGAAGTGTTCGCATTAAACCTGATTGGCGGCAATCACCGCCTTCTGCGAGATCTGATAACCAAGGGCTCCTGCGATCTCTCCTATGCCCTTGGCGACAAGGTCCGGTTTCGGGTTAATATTTTTTCACAAAAAGGATTCTACACCTCGGTGCTGCGCAAGCTCGAAACCAAAATCCCCACGATCGACGGCTTCCAATTCCCCGAGGCCTTCAGCAAAATGGCCCGAGAGGGCAATGGCCTGATCCTCTTCACCGGGGCCACCGGCACTGGCAAGACCACCTCCATGGCTGCGATCCTCAACCTAATCAACGAAGAACGACAGGTTCATATCGTCACCCTGGAGGATCCTATCGAGTATGTCCATCCCCACAAGAAAGCGACATTCAACCAACGGGAGATGGGTGATGACTTTGACACCTTTGCCAACGGCCTCCGCGCAGCCCTTCGCCAAGCCCCCAAGGTCATCCTCGTCGGCGAGATTCGCGACCGGGAAACCCTGGAGATCGCATTGACCGCGTCGGAAACCGGCCATGTGGTCTTCTCCACCCTGCACACCATTGATACCGGCCAGACCATCAACCGCATCCTCGGCATGTTCGAGCAGGACGAACAGCCCCAGATCCGCAATCGACTGGCCGACACCATCCGCTGGATCGTCAGCCAGCGCCTGCCGCCACGAGTTGGCGGCGGTCGTATAGCTGCCCTGGAAATTCTCTGTTCCAGTCTTCGAGTCAGAGACCTGATCATCAACGGCGAGACCGAAGAAAAAACCTTTTACAACGTCGTACGGGCCGGATCCACCCGCGACATGCGCACCTTTGACCAACACCTGCTCGAACTATTCGAAACAGGACTCATCACCGAAGAATCGGCGACGTTGTATTCTTCTCATCGCAGCGAAATTAAAAGGGGTCTGGATACGATCAAATCCTCCCGCGGGGAACGCACCTCATCCATCGACGATCTCAAAATGGAGCAGGAAGAAGAAGATCCTTATAAGCGTTGGTCATAAGTGCTGGTTAATCAGGATAATGTAATACCACCGGCGAAAACACCTCCATGTCCATTGTGGGCAACGTCCAAACCCTATGTTTGTGAAATCATCGAACACCTACCCAACATACCGATATTGAAGCACAAGGAATAACTATGCTGACCCATTGCCCCTTTTGCCAGAAGTCTCTTGAACTCACCAATGAACAGAATTCCCGGCTGGAATTGGCTCTGTCTCAATTACTGCCCGGCAAGATACTGACAATGAAGTGTCCTCTCTGCCGCAGCGCGATCACTCTGAACAAAACCGGATTCCCGCCACAAAACCCCGCCAACCAGGTGACGCCACCACCGCCGCCTAATCTTGACTGGCTCAAATCAGGCCTGTACCAGGGAGAAGATAAGGTCGAGGATGTCCCAATGGCGCTCGTTCTCCATCACCCGGACGAACAACGTAAACACATCGG
>CAITZN010000046.1 GCA_903896915.1 uncultured bacterium | reverse complement strand
CACAATCGTAGCATTTTTTTCTGTCGGCATTTCCCTCTTTTTAAAACAATTGGTTGCTCAAAAAACCAAAGAATTGCAAAAGAGCGAAAATAACTACCGTGAAATTTACAATTCGACCTCAGAAGCTATCATGATCTATGAAGCCGATTCTGGGATTATATTTGATGTCAATGACACTGCCATCACGATGTATGGGTATAAAAACAAAGAGGCCTTGCTCGCCGGAACAATTGGCGACTTAAGCGCACAAAACACCCCGTACACTGAGCATGAGGCTCGACAATTTCTAAATAAATGTATCGAAGAGGGGCCGCAAGTTTTTGAATGGCTGGCAAAAAAACAATCCGGAGAGACCTTCTGGGTTGAGGTTTCACTGCGAAAAAAAGAGATGGAGACGCCATACAAAGTTTTAGCTGTGGTTCGCGATATCACGGAGCGAAAATTGACCGCAGAAGCACTGCTTGAGAACGAGGAGCGGTTTCGCACCTTAACCACACTGGCTCCTGTAGGGATTTACCTGACCAGTCCCGAGGGTGCCTGCCAATACGCGAACCCTCGCTGGTGCGACATGGCTGGCCTCAGCATGGAGGAAGCCCTGGGGAACGGTTGGACACGGGGACTGCACCCCGATGACCGTGATCAAGTTTTGGCTTGCTGGCAGAAAATGACAGACTCCCTTGGTCGTTGGGGGCAGGAATATCGATTCATCACCCCAGAAGGCAAAGTTACCTGGGTATATGGATTAGCAACCCCACAATTCAACACCAACGGTAAAATTATCCGCTACATCGGCATCAACACCGACATCACAGAGCGAAAAAATGCGGAAGATGCCCTGCGCGAAAGCGAAGAACGATACCGCTCTCTCTTTGATTCCTCCCCCGACGGGCTGATGCTAACCGCTCCAGATGGGCGCATTCTTTCGGCAAATGAAAGCATGTGCCGCCTGCTTGGGCGGACAGAGTCGGAAATTATACAGATTGGGCGAAGCGGGATAATGGACACCTCGGATCCCAGATTAGCGCTGGTGCTCGAAGAACGTGCTCGAACTGGCCGGATAAATAATGTTGAGTTAACCTGTGTACGGAAAGATGGTCAAAAAATTCCGGTCGAATTATCTTCAACCGTTTTTCAGGACAAAGATGGCAATGCCCGAACAAGCATGATCATTCATGACATCACCGAGCGCAAGATAAGCGAACTTCGGTTGCTGCAACAGGTCGATTTCAATAGGCGGGTGCTCGATTCCACTGCGGCGCACATCGCCATCCTTGACAAGGACGGCACCATTATCGACGTCAATACCCCCTGGATCCGTTTCGCCAAGGAAAACAACGGCGCTGAAGCGGACAAACTCGGCCCGGGCGTCAGCTATTACTGCCCTTGGTCGTCCGAGTACGGCGATGTATCCAATGCCGAGCACGCCTTTGACGGTATCCTCCAGGTGCAGCGCGGTGAACGGGACTCGTTCCAGATCGAATACCCCTGCCACTCACCCACGAAAAATCGCTGGTTCATCATGAACGTCCTCCCCTTGACCGGCTCTCAAGGCCAGGTACTCGTCTCACATACCGACATCACCCTCCTCAAGCTGACCGAAGAAAAACTCATCTCTACCTTGTCCGAGAAAGACATTCTGCTCCGCGAAGTGCATCACCGAGTCAAAAATAATATGGCTGCCATCATCGGGCTTTTTGACCTCCAACGACAGACCATGAACGATCTCCATTCCCAGACGATCCTGGTCGAGCTGAGTTCCCGGGTACGTGCCATGAGCCTGGTGCACGAGAAACTCTACCGCTCCGAGTCCTTATCGCAAATCGATTTTCAAGATTATACCCAATCCCTGCTCTCCCATCTGCGCACCTCCTTTGGTTCACCAGATGTCCGCTGCGAAATCGATGCTCATGGGGTGTTTTTGCCGTTGGATATGGCCGTACCCTGCGGGATGATCATCAATGAACTCATTACCAATGCGCTCAAGTATGCCTTCCCTCAAGAACAGTCAGGGGGCATGGAGGAAGCCGCATACATTTGGGTAACGTTGCGCCATGACCAGGACCGCTTTATCCTGTCGGTGGCGGATAACGGGGTGGGGCTCCCTCCCGGGTTTGATTGGCACACGACCAAAACTCTTGGCCTTTCCCTGGTCCGGATGTTAGGCCAACACCAACTGGGCGGCCGATACCAGGTAGACCAGACCCGTGGCGTTCGATTTATTCTCACCTTTACGATTCATAATGGGACAAATACATATGAATAGCTCAACCATTCTCATCGTTGAAGACGATGCCATCCTGGCCATGAACCTGGAAAGGATGCTGACGCTCCAGGGGCACACTGTGAGTGCTATGCTGGCCTCCGGAGAAGACGCTCTCGCCTTCCTGGAAAAGGAAAAGGTTGATCTGGTGCTGATGGATATAGAGTTAGCGGGTATCATGAACGGTATTACCGCCGCCGAAATCATCAACCGAACCTCTGATATCCCCATTGTCTTCCTGACCGGCTTTTCCCATGACCCCCTGTTGCAACAGGCTAAGATGGCTGCACCATATGGCTATCTCATCAAACCCGTACCGGAACGAGAACTAGCCGCCACCCTGGAGATGGCTCTGCATCGCCATAGGCTCGACCGCAAACTCAAAGAGAGCCAGGCTGCTCTTAAGAAAAGTGAGGCACAATATCGGCATCTGTTTGAAAATTCGCCAATTGGTATTTTTCAGTCCACCATAGATGGCCAGGTCCTGGCAGTTAATGCCGAAATGGCTAGGATTGTAGGTTACGACACGCCCGATGAGGTCCTCGGAGAAGTCAAAGATCTCACCAGACAGTTCTACGTCGAACCCAACCAGAGGCTGGAATTTATAACACAATTACAATCTACTGGAATTGTGCAGCATTTTGAATGCAAAACAAAAAAGAAAAATGGCGATAGTTTCTGGATTTCGATGACTGCAAAATTATCCCAGATTGAAGTTTCGACATCAAACGGCCAAGCCGCAACACAGATTATCGATGGTTTCGCTATCGACATCACCGAACGCCAGCGCATCGACTCCATTCAGACCTTTTTGGCACAGACCAACTCCAGAACCACGGACGCCCCATTTTTCAATCAATTGGCCGAGTTTCTCGCTCAGAGCCTACAGATGGATTTTGTCTGTATTGACTACCTGGAAGGAGATGGACTGTCTGCCCGAACTGTGGCCGTCTGGCATGACGGTCATTTCGAAGACAACGTCAACTATGAGCTCAAAGATACCCCATGCGGCGAGGTGGTGGAAAAATCGGTCTGCTGCTACCCCGCCAATGTCTGTCAATTTTTT
Organism: uncultured bacterium; assembly: GCA_903896915.1. Lineage (GTDB taxonomy): Bacteria > Desulfobacterota > Desulfobulbia > Desulfobulbales > Desulfobulbaceae > Desulfobulbus. Next base: position 5,232 of record CAITZN010000046.1, on the reverse strand, counting down.
CCGGAAGATCAGGTGCTCCAGGACCTCAAGGCCGAAAGCTATGTCGGCACCACCCTGTTCAGCCATACGGGCCAGCCGATCGGCCTGATTGCCGTCATCGGGCGAACTCCGATCGTCAACCGTTCCTTGGCTGAAACCACGCTTGCCCTGGTAGCCATTCGAGCAGCCGGAGAAATGGAACGCCAGCAGGCCGAGGCAGCGCTTCGGGAAAGCGAGATTCAACACCGAACCTTGGTTGCAGGATTGCCCGACGTGGTGATGCGTTTTGACCGAGAGGGGCGGCATCTCTTTGTCTCGGATAACATCAGCGATGTAGTTTCGTTGCGACCTGAGCAGTTCATTGGTAAGACGCACCGGGAGTTGAGGTTTCCAGAAAATTTGTGCAACTCTTGGCAAGCGGCTATTGAGAAGGTCTTTGCCAGCGGCCTGCCTTGTGAGGGGGAGTCGACCTTTAAGGGGAAAAAAGGAATGGTCACCCATAACTGGCGGCTGATTCCAGAATGGGACAGTCAAAAGCAGGTACAATCAGTCCTAAACCTCAGCCGCGATATCACTGCCCATCGCAGGGCCGAACAGAATTTCCAGACCCTGTTTCAGGAAATGCTCGATGGGTTTGCTCTACACGAAATTATCTGTGACCCAGAGGGCACTCCGGTGGATTATCGTTTTCTCGTCGTCAATCCTGCCTTTGAACGGATGACCGGGCTCAAAGCGACCAACTTGGTCGGCCGGACGGTACTGGAGGTTTTTCCCCAGACCGAGCCCCACTGGATTTCCACCTACGGCCAGGTGGCCCTTAGCGGTAAGCCATTCCACTTCGAAAACTATTCAGTTGATCTGCAAAAGCATTTTGAGGTGTCTGCATTCCAGCCCATGCCGAACACCTTTGCCTGTACTTTCATCGATATCACTGAGCGCATAAGGGACAGTGAGGCACTGCGTGAGAGTGAACAAAACTTCAGAACCTTATCCAATTCGGGCCAGGCCTTGATCTGGACTTCCGGGACAGATAAACTTTGCGATTATTTCAATACCATCTGGCTTGCATTTACAGGACGCACCATTGAACAGGAAATGGGCAATGGTTGGACAGAAGGTGTGCATCCAGACGACATGCAGCAATGTCTGGATATTTATATTGGCGCGTTTGATCGTCGAGAGAATTTCAGCATGGTGTATCGTCTACGCCGGTATGATGGTGAGTACCGCTGGCTACTCGATGACGGTTGTCCCCGCTATGACAGTAAAGGTGAATTCATAGGCTATATCGGATATTGCCTGGATATCACTAAGTACAAGCAGTCAGAGGAAGAAAATAAACAACTGCAGGCCCAACTCCTCCAGGCGCAGAAGATGGAGGCCATCGGCACTCTGGCCGGCGGTATAGCTCACGATTTCAACAATATCCTCGGGGCAATTATCGGCTATACTGAGATCGCCATTGATTCCATCCCTCCTGATTCAATCGCTGTCGGTTATCTGGATGAGGTGGAGAAGGCAAGCCATCGGGCTGCCAGTCTAGTCAAGCAGATCCTCGCCTTCAGCCGCCAAGCCAATACCGAAAATACGGCTTTGCAACCTGCTTCCATTATCAAGGAAGCCATCAAGATCCTTCGCCCTTCCCTGCCTTCAACCATCACCATCAAGCATCAGATAGATACAGCCACCAAATCGATTGTCGCCGATCCGAGCCAGGTGCATCAAATCCTGATGAACCTTTGCACCAATGCCTATCATGCCATGGAAATGCATGGCGGTATCCTCGAAATCACCCTGAAAGACTGTGAGCTCTCCCTTGAAGATCTCAAAAACCAGACGGGAGTGTCACCGGGCAGCTTTGTGGTGCTCATTATCGGCGATTCGGGTCCGGGCATTACCGCGGAGATTCGCGATAAGATCTTTGATCCCTATTTCACCACGAAGGAGGTCGGTAAAGGAACCGGCATGGGACTGGCCATTGTCCATGGCATTATCAAACGGTACGGCGGGTTCATCACCTGTGAATCGGTTCTGGGAATAGGGACGGTCTTTAAGGTGTATTTCCCAGCCATGGATCTGGCGGTGACCGCTCCCGCCAAAACTTTCGAGAACATTCCATCCGGAAAAGAACGTATTTTGTTTATTGATGACGAAGAGATCCTTGTTGACTTGGGTAAAACAATGCTCGAACGCCTTGGTTACGAGGTCACGGTCCGTACCAGCAGCCTGGAGGCTTGGAACACGTTCAGAAACCAATCCGACCAGTTCGATATAGTGATCACGGACCAGACCATGCCCGGATTGACGGGCAGCGACCTGGCACTGAAGATACTGCAACTGCGTCCCAATCTCCCTGTAATCCTCTGTACCGGTTACAGCAGCCTTATTTCAGAAGAAAAGGCAAAATCCTTTGGCATCAAAGGGTTTGCCATGAAACCACTAGTGAGAAAAGAGATCGCATTGCTGATCAGAGAGTTGCTTGATGAGAGAGTCGCACGTTAAATGGCTCTCTTGCACCATGTTTGCATTATTTGATTTTAAGGTTCCTCTTGGGCGCTGTGTTGAGAGGACTTTACTCTGGATTATCCGTATAAAAGCCACTGTAATGCAACTCCGAGTCCAATTTCCAGAGAGACTAACCGCCATGCAGCTTAATTCTCATAGAGTACGAGTCCACCTGATAACCATCCATCTCGTTGTCATTAGCATGATTCTGGTGTTGGTTGGTGGCACCCTAACCTGGAGCGGCACGGAACCCCTGCCGAATATCTTGATCCTGAATTCTTATCACCAAGGCGAGGACTGGTCGGACAATGAAATTGTCGGCATAACCGCAACCCTCAAACAACAATACCCCTTCCTGGTTCCTTCCATTGAACATCTGGACGCCAAACGTTTCTCCAGGCCGGAACATCTGGGGTTCATCCAGCAGTATCTGAAAAGTAAATATCAAGGTAGGCATTTCGATCTCATTTTAGTGCTGGATAACCCCGCTTTCGATCTGATGCTCAAGTCTCGACAGGAACTGTTTCCCGACGTTCCGGTCGTCTTGGCCGGCATCAATGGGTTTGTTCCGGAATTGATCCAGGAGCAGGACCGTATTGCCGGTATTGCCGAAGTGCAGGATATCGCCGGCACGCTTAAACTAGCGTTGAATCTTCATCCCAAAACCAAATCGGTCCTGGTGGTCAATGATTATACGTCCAGCGGTCTGGCTGTTCGCAAGGACATGGCGGCCGTGGTCGAGCAATTTAATGACAAGGTTAAAATCGATTACACGCCGGATGGAACCGTTGAGGATCTTGTCGCCCAGCTGCAAACCCTTCCCGCTGACAGCCTGGTGCTGGTACTCACCTATGTAGCTGATAAAAAAGGTAAAACACTGACGCGCACGGAAAGCACCCGGCTGATTGCCAATGCCAGTCCTGTTCCGGTCTACGCGATGCATGAAACCCGTCTGGGCCATGGCATCATCGGTGGGATGTTGCTCGAAGGGAAAGAACATGGCATGCAGGCGGCGGAAATCGCTCTGCGGATTTTGGCCGACAAGGAGGCTGCCTCCTACGGGGTTGTAGACAGCAGATCCCGCCCGGTTTTCGATTATCTCCAGCTTGCCCGATTCAAGGTAGACCTGGAAAATCTCCCGAAGAACAGTACGCTGATCAATCAACCGGTATCTTTTTTTCAGCAACATCGCATCCTGCTGATTCCAGGCGCTATTGTCGGCGTTTTATTGGTGGCGATAATTTTTATATTGGCGTTTTCTGTTTCTCGCATTCGAAGGGCAAAAAACGAGTTAGGACGTTCGGAGGAAAAATATCGAGGACTCTTTGCAACCATAATCGATGGTCTGATTATTGTTGATCCAGAGTCCCGGCTGTTTATAGAGGCCAATCCAGCCATCTGCAGGATGATCGGCTACACAGCCGAAGAGATGACCTCCTTGCGGGTCGAGGATATCCATCCTGAAGCCATTCTCCCGCATGTGTTGGCGCATTTTGAAAAGCAGATACGCGGTGAAATCACCGTAGCCCCTGAACTTCCGATACAAAGAAAAGACGGCACGGTGTTTTTCGCCGATATCCATACGATTCCCATTCTGATAGAAGGCCGGCACTTGTTCCTCGGGATATTCAGAGATATCACCGAGCGCAAGCTTTCAGAGGATATGCTGCGTGAGAGCGAGCAGCGGCACCGGGCATATATTCAGAATGCGCCCTATGGGGTGTTCGTGACGGATGAGTATGGGCGTTATCAACAGGTAAACCCTGCAGCCTGTAAGCTTACCGGATACACGGAGCCGGAAATTCTCACCATGAGCATTGCGGATCTTTTGTCCAAAGAATCCCTTGAGCAAGGCCTGCTCCATTTTCAACAGGTTGTCCAGAAAGGGCGAAGTCACGGTGAGCATTATTGTCGCACTAAAAGCGGCGAGCAACGATTGTGGTCGATCACTGCAACCAAAATATCCGACACCCGAATCATGGGCTTCTGTGAAGACATCACCGAGCGCAAGCAGGCAGAGGGGGAAAATAAACAACTGCAGGCCCAACTCCTCCAGGCGCAGAAGATGGAGGCCATCGGTACTCTGGCCGGAGGTATCGCCCACGACTTCAACAATATCCTCGGGGCGATCATCGGCTATACCGAGATCGCCGTGGATTCCATTCCCCCTGATTCAATCGCCGTCGGTTATTTGGAAAAAGTGGCAGAGGCAAGCCATCGGGCCACCAGTCTGGTCAAGCAGATCCTCGCCTTCAGCCGCCAGGCCAACACCGAAGATGTGGCGCTGCAACCTGCTGTCATTATCAAGGAAGCCGTCAAAATCCTTCGGCCTTCCCTGCCTTCAACCATCACCATCAAGCAGCAGATCGATACCGCCACCAAATCCATTTTCGCCGACCCGAGCCAGGTGCATCAAATCCTGATGAACCTTTGCACCAATGCCTATCATGCCATGGAAGAGCGTGGCGGTACCCTCGAAATCACCCTGAAAGACTGTGAACTCTCCCCTGAAAATCTTCGAAACCAGGTGGGGGTGTTACCGGGCAGCTTCGTGGTGCTCATTATCGGCGATTCGGGTCCGGGCATTTCTGCGGAAATCCGCGATAAGATCTTCGAGCCCTATTTCACCACCAAGGAGATCGGCAAAGGGACCGGCATGGGACTGGCCATTGTCCATGGGATTGTCAAACGGTACGGCGGGTTCATCACCTGTGAATCGGTTCTGGGAATAGGGACGGTCTTTAAGGT